>NZ_QTKI01000194.1:0-8614 GCF_010820945.1 Rhodopseudomonas sp. BR0C11 | reverse complement strand
GCCCGCGGGTGCGCGAGAACATCAGCTTGGTCAGAGCGGTCTGGCCCTGCAGCGCCAGCAGGACGTTGTCGTACAGCGTCAACGCCGGCAGCACTGAGGTGATCTGGAATTTCAGACTCATGCCGGCGCGGGCGCGCTCGGCGGGCGAGGCCGACGTGATGTCGGCGTCGCCGAACACGACGCGGCCCTCGGTTGGCACTTCGGCGCCGGCGATGCACTTCATCATCGTACTCTTGCCGGAACCGTTCGGACCAATCAGGCCGTGAAACTCGTTCGGCTGCACCGTCAGTTCGGCCCCGTTCAGCGCGGTGAGCTTGCCGAACACCTTTCTCATACCGCGCGCTTCAAGCAGGGCCATGGCCGCGCTCCTTATGGCCCGGCTTCGGCGGCCGGCCGAAGCTGCCGATCCGCTCGCTGTGGCCGACGACCAGGCTGATCAGTCCGGCGGGACGGAACAGGATCACCAACAACATCAACGCGCCGAGAATGATCGGCCAGATGTCCTGGTAGGAATTCGACAGCCAAAACGACACGATCTCGATCACCACGGTGCCGATCACTGCGCCGATCAGCGTGCCTGAGCCGCCGAACAGCACATACAGCACCACCTGGGTCGACATCACCACGCCGAGCATGTTGGGCCAGACGAACCCCTCGTGGAAGGCGTAGAGGCTTCCGGCGAGCCCCGCGATCGCTCCACCGAGCGAGAACACGATCGCCTTGAGATGCTGAACCTTGTAGCCGAAGAAGGCGATACGCTGCTCATTCTCCCGCAGGCCGGCCAACGCCAGCCCGAACTGTGACCGCACCAGAAAGCGGAAACCGAGATACACCGCGAACAAGATCGCCAGTACTAGATAATAGAACACCGGGCCCTCGCCCAGTTCGTAACTACCCATCGTCATCTGCGGGATCGACGGGATGCCGTTCTGGCCGCCGAGATAGTACCAGCCCCGCGCCAGCCGATCGAACGCATAGGATGCGGTCAGCGTGCCGAGCGAGACGAAGATGACGCTCGACGGATTGCGTCCAAGCAGCAGAAAGCCGCCGATCAACAGCGCCAGCGCGAACCCGATCAGCACGCCGGCCGGCACCACCAGCAACATCGAGGAGATGCCGAGATCGCGTCCAAGCAGTGCAACGCCGTAGCCGGCGCCGCCAAAGAACACGGCCTGGCCAAAGCTCATGATCCCGGCGTAGCCCCACACCAGATCGAACGACAGCGCGAACAGGCACAGGATCAGCACCCGCGTCATGAATACGGTGAGGTAATCCTGCAGCACAACCGGCAACATCAAGAAGATCGCCAGCACAGCGATCTCGATGATCGGCAGCACCGCGGGGCGGCGCTTGGCGCGGGGCGCGGCGATGGTTGCGAATCTCGAAGTAGCTTCCGTCATCGATCCGCCGGGGAGGCTGTGAGGTCGAGAATGTCGTGGCGGCTGAGGATCGCGTCCCCCCTGAACGCCGCGTTCGAGCGGAGCACTGCGGCGCGCGCTCCCTCTCCCCGCTTGCGGGGAGAGGGCTCGGGTGAGGGGGCGCCCCAACGAATCGCACAGGCTCGGCGATGCGGAGACGCCCCCTCACCCGCCGCGCAGAAGCGCGTCGACCTTTCGCCACACGCGGGGAGAGGCGCAGGCCGCACGCGTTGTGAGGGCAGACGCCGACACGCCATCAGCATTCCTTCGGGTCAACCAGACCTTCGCTCCGCGCGACGATCTCGTAGCTGCCGCTCTTGGCGACCGCGGTGTACATCTTCATTTTGCAGTGGCGCTTGCCGGGCACCATCTCGGCCGGGCCACCAGGACCTTCGGTGATCTTGGCGTGGTCGAGCGCCGCGGCGACGCCGTCGCGATCGATCTTGCCCGCTTCCTTCACAGCCGCCTCCCACAGCTTGAGACCGCGATAGGTGCCGGTGGCGGCGCTGCCGGCCGCAAACAGGAAGTTGCCGGGATAGGCCTTGTCGTATTCGGCCTGCAGTTTGGCGCTGACTGGATCGTCTTTGGCGAGCGCCTTGAAATAGTCGAGGCAGCTCGCCAAGCCCTCGATCTCCGCCGGCTGATTGATGCCGAGCGTGTTCTCGTCGTAATACACGCAGGCGAGCCGACCGCCGTTCTTCAGGAAGCCCGCTTCATAGAGCTGCTTGAAGAACGGGCCGACGCCAGGTGGAATCACGGTGTTGAACACCACGTCGACCTTGTTGGAAATGATGCGGTTGACGGTGGACGAGAAGTCGATCTGGTCGAGCGGGTAATACTCTTCAAGCACCACCTCGCCGCCATTGGCCTCGATCACCTTCCGGGCATAGACGTTGAGGGTGTGCGGCCAGACATAGTTGGCGCTCGGCAGCGCGAACTTCTTGCCGCCGTTCTTGATCAGCCAGGGGATGAACTCGTCGCATTGCTGCGCCGGAGTCGGACCGGTGCAGAATAGATACGGCGTGCACTCCTTGCCCTCATAGAGCTGCGGATAGATGTACAGCGTCTTGCCGCGAGCGACGATGACGTCCTTGATGGCGTTGCGCATCGAGGAAGTGATGCCACCGAGCACGACATCGACCTTGTCACGCTGGACCAGCTTGCGGACATTGCCGACCGCGACCGCTTCGTTCGACGCGGTATCCTCGATGTGCAGTTCGAGCGGCCGGCCGAGCAGACCGCCGGCATCGTTGATCTGCTTCACCACCATCTTGGCGACGTTGGCGTCCGCATTGCCGGCGTAGCCCATCGGACCCGTGATGTCGGTGGCGACGCCGACCTTGATCGGACCTTCGGCGGCATTGGCCCAATCGGCCGGGATCACCCAGCTTCCGACGCCGGTAGCAATGGCGGTGCTGGCAAAGGCGAAGCTGGAGAGGAAGCGGCGGCGGTCGAGCTGAAAGCTGAAGTCGCTGGACATCAGGCTAGATCCCTTTTCCCGAAACGAGGCCCTGCGGCCGGAATTTGATGAAGATGATGGCGAGCACGAACACGAGGACGTCGGCGATCACCGACTGGATCACCCAGGGCAGCGCCGCCGACAGCGTGCCGATGATTCCGGCCCCGGCCACGGGCCCGGCGAAGGAGCCGACGCCGCCGACCATCACGGCGATGAAGCCCTGGATCAGGAAGCGCAGCCCGAGATCGGCGAATAGCGAGAACACCGGAACGATCAGGGCTCCGGCGAGGCCGGCCAGTGCCGCACCGAAAGCAAAGGTGGCACCATAGATTGCGTTGGTGGAGATGCCGGAGGCACGCGCCAGCGCCGGGTTCTCCAGCGAGGCGCGGACCCGCAGGCCGAACGAGGTGCGCGACAGCAGCAGATAGCTTCCAATCATCACCAGCGCGGTGACGATCACGATCACCAGCCGCCATGTCGACAGATGCATGTCACCGATGGTGATCGAACCACCGACCGGCTCCGGCACCGAGATGTAGAGGCCGCCGATCAGGCCGCGCACGATCTCGCGGATGATCAGGCCGAGCGCATAGGTACCGAGCATTGCCACGATCGGCGCGGCGTAGAAGCGCCGCACGATCAGCCGTTCGATCACCAATCCGAACGCCCCGACCACGAACGGCGCCGCGACCATGCCGGTCCAGACCGGCAGGCCGGCGGTGTGGGCCAGGTAGGTGACGTAGGCACCGAGCAGGACGAATTCGCCCTGCGCGAAGTTGAAGATGCCCATCATGCTGGCGATGATCCCGAGCCCCAGCACCACCAGCACGACGATGGACCCGAAGCTCAGGATTTCGAACAGGGCGGCGAACAGGTTTTCCATTCGGCGTTACCGGCTGACGGGCCTCGCGCGTGCTACATCGTCTTCCAGTCGCCCGACTGTTCGAACGCATGGGCCGCACGGTAGATCGTCGGTTCATCGAAGTGCTTGCCGACCAGCATCAGGCCGATCGGCAGGCCATCGACCATGCCGCAGGGGATCGACATCGCCGGATGATGGGTGATGTCGAACGGCGCGGTGTTGGTGATCATCTCGAAGGCGCGACCGATCACTTCCTCACGCGGGGCGTTCGGCGCCGGCAGCGGCGTTGCCTTCATCGGCGTCGTCGGCATCAGCAGAAGATCGAAATTTGCCAGCGCCGCATCGTAGGCGGCGGTAATGCGCCGCGAGATGTTGACGGCCTTGCCATAGTAACGCGGGCCGAAGGTGTTGTTGATATAGGTCCCGAGCAACAGCATCATCTTGGTGGTCTCGGACAGCGAGTCCGCTTGGCCGCGCCAGCCGCGATGAGCTTTCATCAGCGTCGTCGAGTAAAGATCCGGGCGGCTGAGGCCGTAGCCATCCCCCACCATCATGGTCTGGGTCATGCCCTCGGTGCCGATCGGCATCCACACCGCGCCGGCCAGATTGTGGGCCGGGATCGAGATTTCCTCGATGGTGGCGCCGAGACCAGCGAGGCGTTTGGCGGCCTCGCGGACGCTTTCGTTCACTGCAGGCTCTGCGCCGGGCTGCTCGAAGCCTTCGCGGACGATGCCGATCTTCATGCCCTTAATGCCTTGTCCGAGCGCCTTGGTGTACTCGTGCACCTTAGGCGCGCGGATGCGAGGGTCGTAACCGTCGTCGCCGGCGAGCACTTCGAGCAGCAGCGCATTGTCTTCGACGTTCGCCGTCATCGGCCCGGTATGATCGACATAGATCTCGATCGGCATGATGCCCGTGTAAGGCACGAGGCCCCAGGTCGGCTTCATGCCGTAGGTGCCGCTGAACGACGACGGCATCCGGATCGAGCCGCCCTGGTCGCCGCCGATCGCCATATCTGCCTCACCCAGCGCCACCACCACGGCGCTGCCGGACGACGAGCCGCCGGCCGAGTAGCCCATCTTGTGCGGGTTGTGCACTGGGCCATTGGAGCCGGTGTGGCTGCCGCCGGACATGCAGAAGTGCTCACAATGCGTCTTGCCGAGAATCTCGCCGCCGGCGTCGAGGATGCGTGTGACGACGGTGGCGTCGAAGTCCGGCACGTAGCCTTCGAGCGTCGAAGAACCGTTCATCATCGGCACGCCGGCCAGCATGATGTTGTCCTTCAGCGCGACCGTCTTGCCTTTGAGCTTGCCGGAGGACGCGCCCTGCACGCTCGCCTTGCGATACCAGGCGTTACGCTGGTTCTCGTCCGGGCCCGGTGTGTAGCCGGGCGTGCGCGGGTACTTCACCAAGGGCACTTCGTCGGGCAGCGCCGCAACCACATTGTAGGCATCGATCGACGGCTGCATCAGCCCACGAAACGAGACGATGTCCCCGTCGGTGAGCGACAGGCCGCACTGATCGGCGACTTCGAGAAGCTGCGTCGGGGTGGGAAGCGAAACGGCCAAGGTCATTCTCCTGCGCGTAGGCGGATCGGCGATACGGCCCCGGGAAGGCCTGGACCGGCACGCACGAACGGCGCCGCGTCACAGCGATAATACATACGGAAATATTTTCCGTTTCAAGTATTATTTTGCGACCGAATAGCGCGAGCGCGAATGGCGCCGTCTAGAAGGTGCGGAGCAGCTTGAAATCCAGGCCGTCGGCCTCGGCAAGGTGCATCGTCATCCGTGCACGGCCGTCCCTGATCGTCACGTCGCCGCGGCCGCCCTGGTACACGACATTGCGCGCCGCCTGCAGTAGCGAACGGGCCTGCAGTGTTTGCGCCTTCTCGGCGATCGTCGCCAGAAATCTCAGACCTTCGTAATTGGACTGCCCGACCGAACCGATCGGCGGCGCCGTCGCCCCGAACATCCGGCGATAAGAATCGCGAAACGCATCATTGGCGGTGCAGTCGTAACAGCCGAAATAGCCCGATGCGCAGAACAGGTTTTCGGTGTTGTCGGCGCCGATGCCCAGCAGCACCGTCTCGTCCATCGCACCGGCCAACCGGAGGACATGGCTCGAAAGCCCAGCTTCGGCGAAGGAACGATTGAACGTCACGCTGTCGTTGCCGATCAGCGAAATCAGTACGACATCGGGTCGGGCGGCGCGGATCCGGTCGAGATGCCGTTCGTGATCGTCCTCGCCGAGCGGCACGAACTCCTCGCCAACCACCTTGCCGCCGGCATCCTTGATGTACTTCTTCACAGCGCGATGCGACAGCCATGGCCAGACGTAATCGCTGCCGATCAGGTACCAGCGCTGCGCCCTCTTCTCCCGGGCCAGCCAGTCGATTGCCGGCCGGCTCTGCCAGCGCGGCGTCTCCCCGATCGCCATCACGCCGGGAGCACGCTCGCCGCCTTCATAGACCGGCGTGTAGATGTAGGGCACGCGACCTCGGATGGCGTTCCGCAGCGCCACCCGCACTGCACTGATGTGCGAGCCCATCACGATATCGACGTCGTCGTAGTCGACCGCCAGCGCGACCCGCCGAGCGACCTCCTCGATCGGACCACCGGCATCGCTGAAAACCAGTTCGACCTCGCGGCCCAGGATGCCGCCGCGCTTGTTGATTTCCGCAGCCGCGAGCAGCGCCGCATTGGTCGAGGCCGGCCCCCACAGCCCAGGCGAGCCCTGGAAGGTGACGAAATTCGCAACGCGAAGCTTGTTGCGTGCGCGGCGCGAGGCCGCGCCGCTGCCGTCTCCCGGCCCTTCCACCCAACGCGCGCCGGGAAGCGCACCGCGCTCGAGAAAGCCGAGCGGCTGCACTCCATAGACGCCACTATGTCCGAGATCGACAGCCGAAAGCACGCCCTCTCCTGCCTGCTGCGGGTGATCCCGCCGAAGTCCCCTCCCCGGGTTCGACGATCGATGCTATTCGAAAATATTGAATCTTCAAGGATTGCTGTGCATATAGATGCAGCAAACTGCGCATCCGATTCACTCAGACGGAACGATAAAGTCTCATCGTGGCCAAATCGCCGACCCGCAATCCGCCGATCACCGAACACCTCGCCTATCTGCTGGCGCAGGCCAATCGGGAGATCAACCGCCAGCTCGAAGCACGGCTACGCAGCGAAGGGGTGCCGGTCGAGCAATGGCGCATCCTCAAGGTGCTGTCCGACGGCAAGGGCCATTCGATGGGCGAACTCGCCGAAGCGGTGCTGCTCAATCATCCGACCCTGACTAAGATGATCGACCGGATGGTGTCGGATTCATTGGTTTATCGCGTCCAGGATCCAGAGGATCGCCGCAAGGTGCTGATGTACACCTCCGATCGCGGCAAAGCTCTGACTCAGCGTCTCAACGCGCTGGCGCTGAGCCAAGAGGCCCATATCGCCGAAAACTACGGCGACAAGGCCACCGCCGAGCTGAAGCGGCTGCTTGAAAGCCTGATCGACAGCGCCACTTGAGCGCCCTCCATCATTGCGCATGCTGCGGCTGCGAACAGCGCTGCCGCCTGCAGCGACACGCCGCAAGATACGGCGGTCGCAACGTCTATCCTGCACCGCCGAACTGGCCTAGATCAGCCGGCGATGCGCCGTGCCAAGCGGCCGCCCATTCGAGTGAGGAAACATGGAATACCGATCGCCCTGGATGACCGAAGAGCTGGACACGTTCCGCGACCAGTTTCGCAAATTCCTCGCCAAGGACCTCGCACCCGATGGCGACAAGTGGCGCAAGCAGAAGATGGTCGATCGTTCGGCCTGGCTGAAGCTCGGCGAAATGGGGGCGCTGTTGCCCAGCGTTCCGGAAGAGTATGGCGGGCTCGGCGCCAGCTTCGCCTATGATGCCGCGGTCTATGAGGACATGGAGAAGATCGTCCCCGACGCGCTGTCCGGCGTCACCGTGTCGAGCGGCATCGTGGCGCACTACATCCTCAACTATGGCTCGGAAGAGCAGAAGCGGCGTTGGCTGCCCGGCATGGCGCGCGGCGAGCTGATCGGCGCGATCGCGATGACCGAGCCCGGCACCGGCTCCGATCTGCAGAGCGTGCGCACCACCGCCAAGCTCGACGGCGACGACTACGTCATCAACGGCCAGAAGACATTCATCACCAACGGCCAGAACTGCGACCTGATCATCGTCGTTGCCCGCACCGGCGGTGCCGGCGCCAAAGGGCTGTCGCTGATCGTGCTGGAGACCAAGGACAACCCCGGCTTCAAGCGCGGCCGCAACCTCGACAAGATCGGCCTGCACGCCTCCGACACCTCCGAGCTGTTCTTCGAGAATGCCCGCACGCCGAAGGAGAACCTGCTCGGCGGCGAAGAGGGCAAAGGCTTCGTGCAGCTGATGCAGCAGCTGCCGCAAGAGCGCCTGATCATCGCGATCGGCGCCGTGGCGGCGATGGAGCGCGCGGTCGCGCTGACTTCGGAGTATACGCGGGAGCGCAAGGCGTTCGGCCAGCCGATTATCGAATTCCAGAATACAGCTTTCACGCTCGCCGAACGCAAGACCGAAGCCTTCATCGCACGGGTGTTCGTCGACTTCTGTCTGGTGCAGCTGATCGCCGGCAATCTCGACGCCGTCACCGCCTCGATGGCGAAATGGTGGACGACGCAGAAGCAGGTCGAGACCGTGGACGAGTGCCTGCAACTGCACGGAGGCTACGGCTACATGCAGGAATACCCAATCGGCCGGATGTTCATCGACTCGCGGATTCAGAAGATCTATGGCGGAACCAACGAGGTGATGAAGCTGCTGATCGCCCGCTCGCTCTAACGCGAAAAATGCCGGCGCCTCCGCTGCCGCTGCAATCCAGCGGTGCGGAGG
>NZ_QTKI01000193.1:0-8631 GCF_010820945.1 Rhodopseudomonas sp. BR0C11 | reverse complement strand
CCTTCGGGCCCGGCGCTGCGCTCGACGGTTTTACGAGCGAGGAAGCGATCCATCGCGGCGGCATGGCGACGCTGTTCAAGGTGCGGCGTGACGGCGACCCGATGCCGATGGTGATGAAGATCCCGCGGATGGGCGAGGGCGAGGATCCGGCGGCGATCGTCAGCTTCGAAATGGAGCAGATGCTGATGCCGCGGCTGTCGGGGCCGCATGTTCCGAAGTTCGTGGCGATGCGCGACTTCTCCACCCAGCCCTACATCGTGATGGAGCGCATTGCCGGCGAGCCGCTGCTCGCGCGGTTGCCGGAGCTTCCGCTGCCCTATGACGAGGCCGTGGCCATCGCGGCCAAGATCGCCACCGCGATCGCCGACCTGCATCGTCAGCACGTCATCCACCACGACATCAAGCCGAGCAACATCATGTTTCGCCCGAGCGGCGAGGCGGTGCTGCTCGATATGGGGCTGGCCTGCAGCGATCAGTTGCCGGATCTGATGCAGGAAGAGTTTCGCCTGCCGTTCGGCACCGCGCCGTATATGGCGCCGGAGCGGCTGCTCGGCGCGCGCGACGAGCCGCGCAGCGATCTGTTTGCGCTCGGCGTGCTGCTGTATTTCTTCACCACTGGGGTGCGGCCGTTCGGCGAAACCGAGACGATGTACGGCATGCGCCGCCGGCTTTGGCGGGATCCGCATCCGCCGCGCAAGCTGCGCCCCGACTATCCGCTGTGGCTGCAGGAGATCGTGCTGCGCTGCCTGGAGATCCTGCCCGAGTGGCGCTATCCGACCGCCGCGCAACTGGTGTTCGACCTGACGCATCCCACCGAGGTGAAGCTGACCACGCGCCCGGAGAAGCTCAAGCACGATCCGCTGCGCACCGTGCTGCGCCGCCGGTTCAACAAGGAGCTGACCCGGCCGCGCGCTGTGGAAACGATGGCGGCTCACTTGGCGTCGGCGCCGATCGTGGCGGTGGCGATCGATGTTGCAGAAGGCTCTGGGCCGCTCAACGCTGCGCCCCGTACCACGGCCTCGCGCATCCTCGCCCCGCTGCCGTCGGCGCGGCTCGCCTGCCTCAACGTGCTCAAGCTCGGCCGCATGACGATCGATCGGACGCTCGACGAGCACGGCCACAACAAGCACGTCGATCGTCTGGTGCAGCTTCGGCATTGGGCTGAACCGCTGAAGCTCTCCGACGACCGCCTCACCGTGCACGTGCTCGAGGCGGTCGATCCGGCGTCGGCGATTCTGGAATTCGCCCAGGCCAGCCGTGTCGATCACATCCTGATCGGTGCGCGGCGTAGCTCGGTGCTACGCTCGCTGCTCGGCAGCGTCTCGGCCAAGGTCGCCAGCGAAGCCGGCTGCACGGTGACGATCGTGCGTGAAGCGCAAGTTGCGCCGCCGCGCAGCGCGCCGCGTGCGGCCGCGCAGGACGCGTGATGCTCAGGATTCGTTAAAGCTCAATAGGTTCGGGAAGCGCGGGTCAGTTGATCATCAAGCGGTCATCGACCGCTGCTACGCCCGGAGTCGACCATGCGGCATTTTGCGCCGCGCGACGTTCGTCCCAAGTGTCGACCCGGCCTTCCAGGATCACGATGTTGCCGTTCTTCACCGTGACACGGATGGTCTTCGATCCGATCTCGGCGTGGCGGCGCAGCGCCGACTCGATCTTGTCGCGGATGCAGGAATGATCGGCGAGCGGATTGTTGATGACGATGTTGTTGGTGACGCCCATCACGCCGGCGAGCTTGCGGACATCGTCCTCGGCGGCGGCGCGCTCGAAGTGCCAATCGACCGTACCGCTCAGCGTCAACCAGCCGTTCTCGACCTGGACGTCGACCGAGCTCGACGGAACCAGCACGTTCCATTCGAGCAGATCACAGGCGCGCTGCGCGATCTGATCGTCGGCGGCGCGATTGAACGGCGAGCGGACTTCGAGATGGTCGGTGATCGCGTGCACGCCTTTGACACGGCGCGTCGCCGCGATCGCCGCGACCTTGTCGGCGTAGCTGATGACGTGACCACTGAGGATCACTCTGTCAGCCTCGACAGCAACCTTGATGTGGCCGCTGTTGAAGCTCGGATCGAATTCGAACTCGTCAAGGATGTTTTGACGAAGCTGGGACTCGGACATTCGTGGCCTCAAGAGTACCGCTACGCTGACGCGCGGCATCTTGGTTGCTGGCGCTGCAAACACATTGATCAGAATCAACGAGATCCAACCTTTGCGATTGATCCGCATCAAACCTCAATGGCGTCGGTGCGTCGCGGCACTGTCATTGATCCGGCTGCGTGCTGGTGTGCGGCAATCGGCACTCGATTGCTGCATGATTGCTCACATTGCGTTGCGTTCGCGCATGACTATGTCACGCAAAGCTGACATTGTTTGCAGCCATCATCGCCGTGCGCGGGGGCGCGCCGCACCGTGTGACGTGGAAGTGAACCCGCCTGCAGGGCACCGGCCCTGCATCTGCGCCGCTCTGGCGCGCCTCGACTGATAGATAATCTGGAGATGATGATGTCCGACGTGTTGTCCAACGATCTGTTGCAGAAGATGGACGCCTATTGGCGTGCCGCGAACTATCTGTCTGTTGGACAGATCTATCTGCAGGACAATCCGCTGCTCGATCAGAAGCTGCAGCTCGACCACATCAAGCCGCGTCTGCTCGGGCACTGGGGCACGACCCCCGGCCTCAATATGCTGTACGTGCATCTCAACCGGCTGATCACCGCGCACGACCTCGACATGATCTACATCATCGGCCCGGGTCACGGCGGGCCGGGGCTGGTCGCCAACGCGTATCTGGAAGGGACCTATACCGAGCGCTATCCGGCGATCGAGCGCAGCCGCAACGGCATGCAGAGGTTGTTCCGGCAGTTCTCCTGGCCGCACGGCGTGCCGAGCCACGTCTCGCCGGAAACGCCCGGCTCAATCCACGAGGGTGGCGAACTCGGCTATTCGCTGGCACATGCCTACGGCGCGGCGTTCGACAATCCGAATCTGATTGTCGCCTGCGTGGTCGGCGACGGCGAGGCCGAGACCGGCGCGCTGGCGACCAGCTGGCACTCCAACAAGTTTCTCAATCCGGCGCGCGACGGCGCGGTGCTGCCGATCCTGCATCTCAACGGCTTCAAGATCGCAAATCCGACCGTGCTGGCGCGGATCACGCCGCAGGAACTGACCGACCTGATGCGCGGCTATGGCTATGAGCCGTATTTCGTCGAAGGCGACGACCCGGCGGTGGTGCACCAGACGCTGGCTGCGACGCTGGAACGCGTGCTCGGCGAGATCCGCTCGATTCAGGACAAGGCGCGCAACCACGGCGCAACCGAGCGGCCGCGCTGGCCGATGATCGTGATGCGGACTCCGAAGGGCTGGACCGGTCCCAAGCACGTCGACGGCAAGCCGGTTGAAGGCACCTGGCGCGCCCATCAGGTGCCGATCGCAGACTTCAAGAATCCCGAGCATCTGACGCTGCTCGAGGACTGGATGCGCAGCTACCGGCCGGAAGAGCTTTTCGATGCCACCGGCAAGCTGCGTGACGAGCTGCAGGCGCTGGCGCCGACCGGCCGCCGCCGCATGAGCGCTAATCCGCACGCCAACGGCGGCGAACTGCTCGAGCCGCTGTCGCTGCCCGATTTCCACGACTACGCGGTGACGCTGACAGGGCCCGGCGCACTGAAGGCCGAGGCGACGCGGGTGCTCGGCACCTTCCTGCGCGACGTGATGAAGAACAGCCTCGACAGCCAGAACTTCCGGCTGTTCGGGCCGGACGAGACCGCGTCGAACCGGCTCGATGCGGTGCTGCAAGTCTCGCCGAAGGAGTGGATGGCGGCGATCGAAGACGTCGACACCGATCTCGGCCCCGATGGCCGGGTGATGGAGGTGCTGAGCGAGCATCTGTGCCAGGGCTGGCTCGAAGGCTATCTGCTGACCGGTCGGCACGGCTTCTTCTCGTGCTACGAAGCGTTCATTCACATCATCGACTCGATGTTCAATCAGCACGCAAAGTGGCTGAAGGCGTGCGCCACGATCCCGTGGCGGAAGCCGATCGCATCGCTGAACTATCTGCTGACCTCGCACGTCTGGCGCCAGGATCACAACGGCTTCTCGCACCAGGATCCGGGCTTCATCGACCACGTCGCCAACAAGAAGTCGAACGTGGTGCGGATCTATCTGCCGCCGGATGCGAACTGCCTGCTGTCGGTCGCCGACCACTGCCTGCGCAGCCGCAACTACGTCAACCTGATCGTGGCA
The DNA here is from genome assembly GCF_010820945.1 of Rhodopseudomonas sp. BR0C11. NCBI lineage: Bacteria > Pseudomonadati > Pseudomonadota > Alphaproteobacteria > Hyphomicrobiales > Nitrobacteraceae > Rhodopseudomonas > Rhodopseudomonas sp. BR0C11. The sequence goes on along the minus strand of NZ_QTKI01000193.1, from coordinate 4,386 downwards.
GGTAAGCAGCCGGAATGGCAGTGGCTGGATATCGATGCGGCGGTTCGTCATTGCACCGCCGGCGCCGGGATCTGGCATTGGGCGAGCGACGAGGGCGAGCCCGATGTGGTGATGGCCTGCGCCGGCGACGTGCCGACGGTCGAGACGCTGGCGGCGGTCAAGCTGCTGCGGGAGTACGTTCCGGACATCAAGATCCGTGTCGTCAACGTCGTTGACCTGATGGTGCTTCAGCCGAGCTCGGAGCACCCCCACGGCATGGACGACCGCCGCTTCGACGAGCTGTTCACCACCGACAAGCCGGTGATCTTCGCCTTCCACGGCTATCCGTGGCTGATCCACCGGCTGACCTACCGCCGCCGCAACCACGTCAACATCCACGTCCGCGGCTACAAAGAAGAGGGCACCACGACGACGCCGTTCGACATGGTGGTGCTGAACGACCTTGATCGTTATCGCCTGGCGCTCGACGCGATCCTGCGGATTCCGCGGCTCGCCGATCAGCGCGACGCCGCCACCTCGCGTTACTGGGCAACGATGCAGCGACACAAGCTGTATATCGGCGAACACGGCGACGATATGCCCGAGGTTCGCGACTGGCGCTGGTCGGCTTGATCTGAGTGACGCCAAGGTCGGGCCGGCGCGATCCGAACAATTGCGCCGATCCGGTCAAGGCATCGTCAACCAGCCACGCATGGTGATGCGCCGGTCTGGCGCATTACCTCTTCGCATTAACCGACGGTTGCAGCACCCTCGCTATCGCTCGTCGATCGCGTGACGGGGGTAGGAGCTGAGTGATGCGTCGTGAAGAGCGAACCGAGGCGGGGCAGGACGGCCTGCACGCCGACAAGCTGCTCGGCCTGCTTGATCTGCTGGTGATCGATGACGATGCCATGCAGCGCATGCTGATTGCCGGCGCGGCCGAGAAGGCCGGCTACGCGGTGACCCACGCGGCGTCCTGCGCCGAAGGCATCGGCCTGATCCGCGACAAGCATTTCGACTGCATCACGCTCGACCTCAAGCTGGAAGACGGCGATGGCGCCGACGTCATGCGTGCGATGGCGGCGGCGAAGTACGATGGGCCGATGATCGTCATCAGCGGCATGAACTCGCAGCATCGCCGCGCCTCGCGCGATCTGGCGCGGTCGCTCGGCATGGAGCTGCTGCAGAGCTTCCCGAAGCCGATCGATCTCGCCGCACTCCGCATCTCACTCGCCAATCTGCGCAGCACCGTGGCCGGCCTGCCGATCGTTCATTCCTGGGGCGAGGTATGCGGCCCCCGCTTCGAACGCAACGGCTGAGCGTTTCCGCCGCCGGTTCGCTTTCGCGTTAGCGTGCTGATGATTTGTCGCGCGAGTATCGCTGCGGGCCGTCGTTGCGACCGACTACGACTTTCGTCGCAGCTGTTGCTCGATTTGTGACCGCGCTCAACTCATCGTGACGCTCGGGGACCGCACCGAACCGTCGTAGACGGCAAATCGATCGTATTTTCAGACAGTTTTACGAATAGGATAGAATTGGGTTCCTATCCTCGTGCTCGTACCAAGTAACTGTCCGGAAGGCAGCTCCGGATCGTCGCGAAAATTGCCTGCTTTGATCACCGGTTATGAATGTCGGTGCAGCCGAGCAGATCGAGCCGAAGGTGTGAAATGTCGATTGTCATCCAAACGTTGATTGCGACCTTCGTATTCGATCCTGGTGATTGCACGAGGTCGATCACGGTTTGATCCGGTTTCTCGCGCGAAGTCTGAAATTGGACTGAATCCGAGGCGCGCAAAGTAGCTATCCCGTTTTCGGAATGCTTCACGCGCCGGTTGTACGACCCGCGCGGGCGGCCCGACCGTGCCGATGGCCCTGAGCCGCACTCGGTCCCGTGTTAGCCGCGCCTCAACAACAATGATCTCGTCTGCCCGAGCCATCGGTTCGGTGGTGTTTGGAGTCTGAAATGCGAAAGAACTTGCCGGTGACCGACGACGAATACGTGCTCGACGACGGCACGCTGATCGTTTCGAAGACCGACGTCAAAGGCAAGCTGACCTATTTCAATGACCAGTTCGTCATCGCGTCCGGCTTCAGCGAGCAGGAGCTGATGGGGCAGCCACACAACATCGTGCGCCATCCCGACATGCCGCCGGAGGCATTCCAGAATCTGTGGGACACGCTCAAGGCGGGGCGGCCGTGGGTCGGCGCCGTCAAGAACCGGCGCAAGTCCGGTGGGTTCTATTGGGTGCTCGCCAGCGCAACGCCGCTATGGGAGAACGGCCAAGTCACCGGCTACATGTCGGTGCGGACCAAGCTGCCGGCCGATCAGCGTGTCGAAGCCGAACACGTGTATGGCTTGCTGCGAAACAACAAGGCGCACGGCTACAAGATCGACGACGGCATCATCCGGCGGCGGTCGTGGTTCGACCGGCTCGGGATGTTCACCCGGACGCTGCGCTCGCGCCTCACCACGATGGTGGCGGTGCAGGCGGTGATCATGATGATCATCGGCGCTGCCGGCATCTTTGCGGTCCACAATATGGATCAGCGCCTGCAGTCGGTTTATGAGAATCGCGCCGTCCCGCTGGGACAGCTCGCCGAGATCAACGAGCGTCTGCTCGACGATGCAATGGCGCTGCGCGGCGCGGTGGTTCGCGCCAAGGTCGGCAAGCAAATCCGCGACGTCGCGGGCCGTATCGCCATCAATCGCGAACGCTCCGACAAGCTGCTTGCGGACTACACGACGACGCGCCTGTCGGCGGATGAAAAGGCGCTTGCGGGCAAGTTCGCAGCGGCGCGGCAGACTTATTTCAACGAAGTGGTCAGCCCCGGCATCGCGATGGTGGCGGCCCGGGAATTCGATCGGCTTGGTGAGCTGATGACCGGCCGTGCCGAAGAGCTGTTCAAGGCGACCAAGACCGAGCTCGACAAGCTGGTGGCGATGCAGGTGCAGGGCGCCCGCGCCGAATACACCAGCGGCCAGCGGGAATACGTCACCATGCTGTTGATCTCGATCACGCTGCTGGTGATCGGCCTGATCCTCGGCGTCTTGAATGGCATGTTCACGACCCGCGCGATCACCGTTCCGCTGCAGCGGCTCAACACGGTGATGGGCAATATCGCGCAGGGTAAATTCGACAGCCGCGTGGTGATCGAGCGCGACGACGAGGCCGGGGTTGCACTGCGCAACATCCAGGCGATGCAGAACCAGTTGTTCTTCAGCCGCCAGGAAGAGAACGATACTGCGCAGCGGATCGCCTTGCAGCGCAAGCGCGATATGCAGCGGCTGGCCGACGAGTTCGAAGCGGCGGTCGGGGAGATCATCGAAACTGTCTCGTCGGCCTCGACCGAATTGGAAGCCTCCGCCAGTTCGCTGACCGCCACCGCCGAACGCTCGCGCGATCTGACTGTCACGGTGGCGGCGGCGTCGGAACAGGCGGCCACCAATGTGCAGTCGGTCGCCGGGGCCACCGAGCAGATGTCGTCGACAGTCAGCGAGATCAGCCGACAGGTGCAGGAGTCGGCGCGGATCGCAGTCGAGTCCGTCAGTCAGGCACGGCACACCAACGATCGGGTGAGCGAGTTGTCGGAGGCTGCGGGACGGATCGGCGCGGTGGTCGAACTGATCAACAATATTGCCGGCCAGACCAACCTGCTGGCGCTCAACGCCACCATCGAGGCGGCGCGGGCTGGCGAGGCCGGTCGCGGCTTTGCCGTCGTGGCGCAGGAAGTGAAGATCCTTGCCGAGCAGACCGCCAAGGCGACCGGCGATATCAGCCAGCAGATCTCCGGCATCCAGGCTGGTACCGAGGAGTCCGTTGCGGCGATCCGGCAGATCGGCGTCACGATCGACCGGATGGCCGAAATCGCTTCCACGGTGGCGTCGGCTGTCGAGCAGCAGGGTGCTGCAACGCAAGAAATCGCCCGCAACGTTCAGGAGGCGGCGCACGGTACCATCCAGGTCAGCTCGAATATCGCCAGCGTTCGCCAGGGCGCTGCCGAGACCGGGTCGGCGTCGTCTCAGGTGCTGGCGGCGGCCCAGGCGCTGTCGCACGACAGCAACCGGCTGAAGGCCGAGGTCAGCCGCTTCCTCAGCACGGTACGGGCCGCCTGAGCGCGGTCCGCGGCCAGTCTGTGCAGCGCCCACGAACGGCTCGTACTCCTACGTGCTGCAAAATTAACGAGAGCGTAGGCGACCGGCGGATATGGCTGGCATTGGACATAAATTCCGCTCGTTGAGTGGACGGCCGGGGGTCCTGCGGTCACCGGTGTGTAGGTAAAAGGCGTAACGCGTATGGACGATCTTCTTCGTGAGTTTTTGACGGAGACCTTCGAGAGCCTGGACACGGTTGACAACCAGTTGGTCCGGTTTGAGCAGGAGCCGAACAACGCGAAGATATTGGACAA
>NZ_QTKI01000192.1:0-8648 GCF_010820945.1 Rhodopseudomonas sp. BR0C11 | reverse complement strand
CATGAACGCCGAGATAGATCCCGGTCCAGCTCCACTGCGGCAGCGGAACTCCCGGGAGCGGCGCGGCGCTGACCGAGGCTGCGCCGAGCCGGTAGTTGAGGCCGACCTTCACCAAGTGCGCGGTCTGGCCGATCGACACGTTCGATACGTCGCCGAACTGATCGGCCATCGTCAGTGAGCGATTGCCGAAATCTGCGTAGTTGTACTCGATCTTGCCCGACAGGCCCGGCAGGAAGGCGTATTCGACGCCGGCGCCGAGCAGCCAGCCGGTGCGCGTCTCGGACGCTTCAAGCACATTGACGAAGTTGCCGCTGACCATCCGGCGATTGACATCGGCCCAAGCGGCGCCGGCCTTGCCATAGAACAGTAAATCGCCTGCGGCGTAGCCGAAGCGTGCGGCCAGCGTCCACAGCTCATCGATCCTGCTGGTGCAGGCATAGGTGCCGCGCAGGCATCGCGCCAGGCCGTTGATGGAACCGAAGCTGGCATCGCCTTCGATGCCGAGCACGTAACTGCCGAACTGCGCGTTGTAGCCGCCTTGAATGCCGGCGATCGCATTGCCGCTCACGCCATGGCCGTAGAAGGCCTCTGCGGCCAGCGCGGCACCGCCGCCCGAGATGCTGTTCCAGGCGCTATCCGACGCGGCGGCGCCGACGTGGGTGCCGACGTAGAAGCCGGTCCAGTTCGTGACGGCAACTGCTGATGACGGAAACGGAGCAGACGGCAGATCGGCAGCGTGCGCGCCGCTGCATCCAACGGCCACGATCGACCACACACTCAGCCACGCTGGAACCTGCTTCATCGTGTCCCCCTCGCTCGAAAAGCGCACCACCCAATCCAGGGCAAACATGATTCTGTCAGGGAACTCTACGGTCACGCGCGCATGGTGACTGAGCAGAACACAACACAGTTCCGCAGCCGTACGCTGCCGCGCAAAACTCAGCGAAGGTTGTGAGCAGGGCTGGTCTCGGCACACTTAGGAAAGGTACGAGGCAGGACGATGCGGAACGGGATGTACTCAATTCACATCCGGATGCTCGACGGCATCCGCGCTCGTTCGAACGGCGTGATCCTGCTGCGCAATGGCCGGCTGCTCGGCGGCGATCCGTATTTCTTCACTACCGGCTACTACACCGTCGCCGACGGCCGCTGGAAAGGCGAGCTGCTGACACGGCAACACACACCTTACAGCGAGACGCCGGGGCGACCGCTGTTCTCCGGACACGACGTGACGACCGGGTTCTCCCGCAGCTTCGTTGATGATGAGTCCGAGGTGTTCGGCACGTCGCTGATCGGCAGCCGCAGCGTCAGCTTTCGGGCCACGCTACGGCTGCTGGTGACGGACTAAGCGGACGACGAACGTTCGTCGCCCTCGTCACGGGCGATGCGAACTACTTCTTCATCTGGTCCTTGGACATGCCATCTTTGGACATGGCATCCTTCTTCATGCCGTCCTTCGCCATCGTATCTTTCTTCATGCCGTCCTTGCTCATCGAGTCCTTGGCCATGGAGTCGTGAGCCATGCCGTCCTTCTTCTCCATCTTGTCCATCGCGTAGGCGGCCGGCGCCATCGCGAGGCTGGAGGAGAACGCGGCGACCATCAGGGCGAGAACGATGCGGGTGCGGGTCATGTGATATATCCTTGTCGAAATCGATCGGTGCGGCGACTGCCGCCCTCTTGCTCGACGGATTGGGAACCCGGCATGTTACGCCGCGCCGAAATAATTCTCGGTCGCAGCTATCCGGGACAACGGTGGTTCGGCACCGCAACAACACCCGCGCCGCACTGCAACTAACAAAACCTGTCGCAATCGGCCGGATCGCCGCCTCCCGCCTTGACCGCTCAGCGACCAATGCTTTAGCGATTCAAACAACAGAAAATGATCGGGAGAGAAACGATGCTGTCACGCCGCCACCTCCTCGTCTCCGCACTGGCAGCGCCCGCGGTCCTGAAATACGGGATCGGCTCGGCGCAGGCGGCAACGACGCTGAAGATCTCGCATCAGTTTCCCGGCGGCACCATCGACAAAGGCGACTTCCGCGACCGGCTGTGCCGCAAGTTCGCCGAGGAAATCAGCAAGCGCTCCGGCGGCGAACTAGTCGGCGAAGTCTATCCCGGCTCATCGCTGATCAAGACCAACGCGCAGTTCTCGGCGATGCGCAAAGGCGCGCTCGACCTGTCGCTGTATCCGATGCCTTATGCCGGCGGCGAAGTCCCGGAGACCAATATCGGCCTGATGCCGGGACTGGTCTCGACCTATGAGCAAGGCCTGTCGTGGAAGACCAAGCCGGTCGGCAAGGCGCTGACCGATTTCCTCGCCGACAAGGGCATCGTGCTGGTCACCTGGGTGTGGCAGGCCGGCGGCGTCGCCAGCCGCTCCAAGGCGCTGCTGTCGCCCGACGATGCCAAGGGCCTCAAGGTTCGCGGCGGCTCGCGCGAGATGGACATGGTGTTGCAGCAGGCCGGCGCCGCGGTGCTGTCGGTGCCTTCCAACGAAATCTACGCCGCGATGCAGACCGGCGCCTGCGATGCCGGCATCACCTCGTCCACCAGCCTGATCTCGTTCCGGCTCGAAGAAGTCGCCAAGCATCTGACCTCCGGCGCCGACGCTTCCTACTGGTTCATGCTCGAGCCGCTGATGATGTCCAAGGCGATCTTCGACAAGCTGCCGAAGAACCATCAGGACATCATCCTATCGGTCGGCGCCGAGCTCGAAGCGTTCGGCAAGCAAGGCGCGCAGGCCGACGATATCGAAGTCGCCAAGGTGTATGAGAAGGCCGGCGCCAAGGTCGACAAGCTTGACGCCGCCACGGTCGAGAAGTGGGCCGCGATCGCGCGCGACACCGCGTGGAAGGACTACGGCAAGAAGACCGCGACCTGCGCCAGCCTGCTCAAGCTCGCGACCGACGCGGCATGATGCACGGACCCGTGCCGGGCCAGCCGGACCCGACCAGCGCCGCGCAGCGCGAGACCGGCGGCCCGCTCGGCCATGTGCTGGCGCTGGTGAACCGCGCCATCCTGGTGCTCGCGGCGATCGCGCTGGTGGTCGCCTGCGGCATCCTCAGCTACAGCGTGGCGGTGCGTAGCCTGTTCCACAGCGCGACCTACTGGCAGGACGAGGCCGCGGTGTTTCTGTTGGTCGGCGCCACCTTCCTCACCGCCGCCTTCGTGCAAAGCCAGCGCGGCCATATCGGCATCGAGGCGTTCACCGGCCTGCTGCCGCCGGCGGTGAACCGCGTTCGCCTTTTTCTGGTCGACATCGCCAGCCTCGCCTTCTGCGGCTTCTTCGCCTGGAAATCCTGGACGCTGACGCATGAGGCCTATGTCGACGGCCAGGTTTCGAATTCGATCTGGTCGCCGCCGCTCGCCATCCCTTACGCGCTGATGGCCGCCGGCATGACACTGCTGTGCCTGCAGATCGCGGTGCAGATCGTGAACTCATTCGGCAGGATCAGGCGCGCGTGACAGTCCTCGGTATTGGTATCAGCTACGGCCTCGCCACGCTGGCGGCGATGTTCTCCGGCATGCCGATCGCGTTTGCGCTCGGCGCCGTCGCGCTGGTGTTCATGGCGATCTACATGCCGCACGCCTCGCTCGATACGGTGACGCAGAACGTCTACGAGGAGATGGCGTCGATCACGCTGCTGTCGATCCCGCTGTTCATCCTCAAGGGCGCGGCGATCGGCAAATCCCGCGCCGGCCAGGATTTGTACTCTGCTCTGCACGCCTGGCTGCATCGCGTGCCCGGCGGGCTCGGCGTCGCCAACGTGTTCGCCTGCGCGCTGTTTGCCGCGATGGCCGGCTCATCGCCGGCGACGTGCTCGGCGATCGGTTCGGCCGGCATCCCCGAGATGCGCAAGCGCGGTTATTCCGGCGGCTTCGCGGCCGGGATCATTGCGGCCGGCGGCACCCTCGGCATCCTGCTGCCGCCGTCGATCACCATGATCCTGTTCGCAGTCGCGGCCGAGAAGTCGCTCGGCCGGCTGTTCCTCGCCGGCATCGGCCCGGGCCTGCTGCTGGTGGTGCTGTTCGGCCTGTATGCGGTGGTTCGCTTCCGCCGCGAATATGCGCTGGCCAAAGAGCTGTACGACCAGACCGGCCAGACCTCGCCGATCCTCACCCGCGAGACCTACACTATGGCGCAGCGCTTCGGCGCGCTGCCGCGGGTGCTGCCGTTAGTCATCCTGCTCACCGGCGTGATGATCGCGCTGAACGGCGGCTACGCGACACCGTCGGAAACCGCAGGTCTCGGCGGCTTGCTGGCACTGCTGCTGATCGCGCTGATCTATGGGGTGTGGAAGCCTTCCGACCTGTCGCCGATCATGACCTCGACGGTGCGCGAGTCGACCATGCTGATGATGATCATCGGCATGTCGCTGCTGTACTCCTACGTGATGAGCTATCTGCACATCTCGCAGTCGGCCGCCGAAGCCATCGTGGCGATGCAGCTGCCGCGCTGGGGGCTGCTGGTGGCGATCCTGGCGCTGGTGGTGGTGCTCGGCTTCTTCCTGCCGCCGGTGTCGATCATCCTGATGACCGCGCCGATCATCCTGCCGCCGCTGCGCGCCGCCGGCTTCGACATCATCTGGTTCGGTGTGGTGATGACCATCGTGATGGAGATGGGCCTGATCCATCCACCGGTCGGCCTCAACATCTTCGTCATCCGCAACGTCGCCCCCGACATCCCGCTGTCCGAGGTGATCTGGGGCACGCTGCCGTTCGTGCTGCTGATGATGTTCGCGGTGCTGCTGCTGTGCCTGGTGCCCGGGATCTCGACCTGGCTGCCGGATCTGGTGATGGGGCCGGAGAGCGTGCGATGAGAATGTAGCCGTCACCCTGAGGTGCGAGCGCAGCGAGCCTCGAAGGGCGACGGCGGCAACGAGGCCCATCCTGCGAGGCTCGCCGCTGACGCGGCGAGCGCCTCAGGATGACGATGTGCCTGTGGCGTGTCTCTTCTTCGCATTCAGCGCATTGACGACGCGGCTGACCGGCGGGCGGCCGAGCAGTGCGGCGACGCTGTTGGTCGCGGCGATCAGCCTGTCCATGTCGACGCCCATCGGAACGCCCATGCCTTCCAGCATGTAGAGCACATCCTCGGTCGCGACGTTGCCGGTGGCGCCCGGCGCATAGGGGCAGCCGCCGAGGCCGCCGGCGGCGCTGTCGATCACGCGGGCGCCCTCTTCCAGTCCGGCATAGAGATTGGCGAGCGCCTGGCCGTAGGTGTCGTGGAAGTGCATGGCGAGCGACTGCATCGGGATCGCCTCGGCACAGGCGCGCAGCAGCTCGCGAACTTTCTTCGGCGTGCCGACGCCGATGGTGTCGCCGAGCGAGATCTCGTAACAGCCGAGATCCCACAGCGTGGTCGCGGCATCGACCACCGCCTGCACCGGCACGTTGCCGTCGAACGGACAACCGAGCACGCACGAGATGTAGCCGCGGACCTTGACGCCGTCGGCCTGCGCGCGCGTCAGCACCGGCCTGAACCGCTCGATCGACTCCGCCACCGAGCAGTTGATGTTGGCGCGCGAAAATCCTTCGGAGGCCGAGGCGAACACCGCGACGACCTGCGCACCGGCGGCGCGGGCGGCGTCGTAGCCCTTCTCGTTCGGCACCAGCACATGGAATTCGCCCGGCAGCTTGAGCGAGGCGCGCAGCACCTCGTCGGAGCCGACCATCTGCGGGATCGCCTTCGGCGACACGAACGCGCCGACCTCGACGGTCGACAGCCCCGCCGCAACCAGCGCCTCGACGAAGGCGATGCGATCGGCGACGCTGACCGGCGTCTTCTCGTTCTGCAGCCCGTCGCGCGGGCCGACTTCGACGATGCGGATGGTGTCGGTCATGCGCCCTCCAGGTATTACTTCGTCATGCCCGGCCATGTGCCGGGCATCCACGCCTTTCACCGGATCAACGCCCAAAGGCGTGGATGGCCGGGACGAGCCCGGCCATGACGGCGGTGGTTATTCCTCTGCATCCGGCTCGACTTCCGCGAGCTCGGCGCCTTCCTGGACGATGTCGCCGACCTTGCACTTCACGGCCGTCAGCGTGCCGGCGAACGGCGCGCGCAGGGTCTGCTCCATCTTCATCACTTCGAGCGTGAGGATCGGCGCGCCCTTGTCGAGCTTGGCCCCGGCTTCGGCGAGCAGCGCCACCACGGTGCCGGGCAGCGGTGCGACGATCTTGTCTTCGCCGGTCTGCTCCTCGCTCTCGCCGCCGAACGGATCGACCAGGTGCAGCTCGAACCGTCCATGGCGCGTCCGCACGTATAGTTCGGCGCCATCGATCAACGCCTGCACGCGCGAGCGCGTTTCGTCGAGGGCCACATCGATGCCGTCGCCGGCAGCGGTCCAGGCGAAGGCAAGCTCGCGGCCCGCGATGCTCAGCGCCGACGTGCCGCCGCCATAGGTGAGTTCGATCTTGTGTTCGGTGTGCTCATGCCCCTGCCCGCGGCGGAACAGGAACGAGCGCTTGCGCCGGCCGACCGGCATCCAGCCGGACGTCCGCCACGGCGAGGCGCCGTCGGCCTTGGCAGCTTCATCCTCGCCGCGCAGGATCGCCGCAACCGCGGCGGCGAGTTCGAGATCGCCGAGCGCGTTCGGTGCCGCGGTGAGCGCTGCGAGATGGCGCTCGATGAAGCCGGTATCGATCGCGTTGGCGCGCACCTCGGGATGCGTGATCAGCGCCGATAGAAACGGAATGTTGGTAACGACGCCGCGGACATCGGTCTCGTTGAGGCCGCGGTCGAGCCGGTCGATCGCCGCCTGACGGGTCGGCGCCCAGGCGATCACCTTGGCGAGCATCGCATCGTAATACGGCGACACGCTGTCGCCGCCGCGATAGCCGGCGTCGATCCGCAGGCCGTCGACCTCGGCCGGCGTCCGCCAGGTAGTGATCCTGCCGACCGATGGCATGAAGTTCTTCGCCGGATTCTCGGCATAAACCCGCGCCTCGATGGCGTGGCCGTTGAGCCGGAGCTGATCCTGCTTGAGCGGCAGCGCTTCGCCGAATGCGACGCGAAGCTGCCATTCGACGAGGTCGACACCGCTGATCAGTTCGGTCACCGGATGCTCGACCTGCAGGCGGGTGTTCATCTCGATGAAGAACACGTCCTTGCCGTCGGAGACGAACTCGATGGTGCCGGCGCCGACGTAGTTCACCGCGCCTGCCGCGCGCCGCGCCGCGGCACAAACCGTCTCGCGCTGCGCGGCGTCGAGCGTCGGCGACGGCGCCTCCTCGATCACCTTCTGGTGGCGGCGCTGTAGCGTGCATTCGCGCTCGAACAGCGACACCAGATTGCCGTGGCTGTCGCCGACGATCTGCACCTCGATATGGCGCGGATTGTCGACATAGCGCTCGATCAGCAGCGTATCGTCGCCGAATGCCGCCTTGGCCTCGCGCTTGGCACTGACGATCGCGGCGGCAAGTTCGTCGGCCTTGCGCACCACCCGCATGCCGCGTCCGCCGCCGCCGGCCGAGGCTTTCACCAGCACCGGAAAGCCGATCTTGTCGGCAGCGCCTGCGAGCGTCGCCTCGTCCTGCGCCGCGCCGTGATAGCCCGGCACCAGCGGCACGCCGGCCTTTTCCATCAGCGCCTTGGAGCCCGATTTCGAGCCCATCGCGGTGATCATCTCCGGCGTCGGCCCGACGAATACGAGGCCTGCATCCGCGCAGGCCTGCGCGAACTCGGCGCTCTCGGACAGGAAGCCATAGCCGGGATGCACCGCCTCGGCGCCGGTCTGCTTGGCAGCCTGGATGATACGTTCGATGTTCAGATAGCTGTCGCGGGCCCGCGCCGGGCCAAGCAGCACGGCCTCGTCGGCCTCGGCGACGTGCTGCGCACCGGCGTCGGCTTCGGAGTACACCGCGACAGTGCGGAGGCCCATCGCGCGCGCGGTGCGGATGACGCGGCAGGCGATCTCGCCGCGGTTAGCGATCAGGAGCGTGCGGAAGCGACGATACAGGGCGGTGCTGGTCATCATCAGATCCTGATCATCACATCCGGAACAGGCCGAACTTGGTCGGCTCAATCGGCGCATTGCTCGACGCGGATAGTCCAAGGCCCAGCACCAGCCGCGTGTCGGCGGGATCGATGACGCCGTCATCCCACAGCCGCGCGGTCGCGTAGTACGGGCTACCTTGCGTCTCGTATTGCGCGCGGATCGGCGAGCGGAATTCCTCCTCCTCCTCCGTACTCCACGCGCCGCCCTTGGCCTCGATATTGTCGCGGCGGAGCTGGCTCAGCACCATCGCGGCCTGCTCGCCGCCCATCACCGAGATCCGCGCGTTCGGCCACATCCACAAGAAGCGCGGCGAATACGCCCGTCCGCACATGCCGTAATTGCCGGCGCCGTAAGAGCCGCCGATCACCACGGTGAACTTCGGCACATTGGCGGTGGCGACCGCGGTCACCAGCTTGGCGCCGTCGCGGGCGATGCCGCCGGCTTCGTACTTCTTGCCGACCATGAAGCCGGTGATGTTCTGCAGGAACACCAGCGGAATGCCGCGCTGGCAGCACAGCTCGATGAAATGCGCGCCCTTCAGCGAGCTTTCGCTGAACAGGATGCCGTTGTTGGCGATGATGCCGACCGGAAAGCCCCAGATATGCGAAAAGCCGCACACCAGCGTCTGGCCGTACAGCTTCTTGAAC
>NZ_QTKI01000191.1:0-8755 GCF_010820945.1 Rhodopseudomonas sp. BR0C11 | reverse complement strand
ACGGTTGCTTCTCGGTGTCGCTGCCGAGCCCGAGCGTCGTCGCGACCGCGGCCGAGCTCGCCACTGCGCCCATGCACTATGAAGACGCCGCACGCCGCAGCGTTCAGCGTGGAATCGAACCTCCGCCACCAAAAGCCCTGATCTGAACATGACCGCTGGGCGCGACGCGCCCTCAATTCGTCGTTCGTCAGGTCTTCATCATGTTGTCTTCGATCGCCACGCGGCTCGCGTGCGCGGCCGTCTTGCTCGCCGGCTTTGTGCTGGCGGGAGAGGCCCGTGCGCAAACGCTGACTATGGGCAACGCGCTGCAGCGCGCCCTCAACGCCAGTCCGCGGCTCACCGCCGCCGAACGTGACGTCGGCATCGCGCGGGGCCAGCGCATTCAATCCGGCGCGCTGATCAATCCCGAGATCTCCTACGAGCAGGACAATTCGTTCGGCTCAGGCGCGTATCGCGGCACGCGGTCGGCGGAGTCGACGCTGCAGATCAGCCAGATGTTCGAGCTGTGGGGCAAGCGCGACGCCCGCATCGCCGCCGGGCAGGCGGGGCTCGATGCCGCCTCCATTGGTCGCCAGGCGGTGCGGCTCGAGGTGCTGTCGGAGACCGCGATCGCTTTCGTTACGGTGCTCGGGCTGCAGCGGCGCATTCAGATCCTCGACGAGCAGATCGCCGCGATCGACGCGATCACGCCGCTGCTGCAGCGCCGCGTCGAAGCCGGCGCATCGTCGGTGGCGGAGACCGGCCGAGCCGAGGTCGCTTCCGCGCTGGTGAAGGCAGATCGCGAACGCACTCGGTCGGCGCTCGCTACCGCCCGGCGGGAGCTGGCGATCTTGATGGGCGATACAGCGCCGAAATTCGCTGCGGTCTCCGGCCGGCTCGAAGCAATCGGCAAACCACCGGCATTTCAGTCCGTGATCGCTGCGATCGACGCCAATCCGCAGCTGGTGCGCTGGAAGGCGGTGTATGCGCAGCGCAACGCCGAGCTTTTGCTGGCGCGCCTCAAGCCGTATCCGGACGTCACCGTGGCGGCCGGCTGGCGCCGCTACAACGAGACCGGCGACAACGCTGTCCGCTTATCGGTGTCGGTGCCGATCCCGCTGTTCGATCAGAACCAGGGCAACATCCTGTCGGCGCAGGAGAGCTTGGCCAAGACCGCGGCGGAACGACAGGCCAATCGCAATACGCTGATCGTGATCGCGGGACGGGCCTACGACTCGCTGCAAGGCTCGCTGCGCGAGCTGGCAATCTTGCGCGACACCGCGATCCCGAAAGCCAGGGATGCCGCCGCCGCGATCTCCGAAGGTTACGGCCAGGGGCGCTACTCGCTGCTCGAAGTGCTCGATGCCCAAGGCAGCGTCGCGCAGGCGCGGCTGCGCGAGCAGGAGGCGCAGCAGAATTTCCATGTCGCCGTCGCCACCATTGAGGGGCTCGTCGGCAATCCTTTCGCATTGGCGCGGGGAGGCGCGCGATGATGAAACCGTTGATGTTGATCTGTGGTGCCGCCGCGATGTTTGCGCTCGGTGCCGCCGTTTCCGCCTACGCGCCGATCGGATCGCGCCAGCCGGCCCAGCAGGCTGCGAAGGACTCGAAGGGACACAATCACGCCGAGGGTGAGAAGGGCCATGGTCATGAGGGCCACGGCGAGGAGGGTGCGGTCGAGATGAGCGACGCCAAGGTCGCGGCCTCAGGCATCGAGATCCGCACCGCCAAAGCGGAGACGCTGTACGAGTCGCTGGTGCTCAACGGCATCCTGCAGCCCAACCAGGAGACGCTGGTGCAGGTCACGCCGCGGTTCCCCGGCGTGGTTCGGGAGATCAAGAAGCGGATCGGCGACACGGTCGAGAAGGGCGAGCTGCTCGCCAAGATCGAAAGCAATCAGAGCCTCAGCGTCTACGAGATGCGTGCGCCGATCTCCGGCACTGTGATTGATCGCCAGATTTCGCTGGGCGAATACGCTTCCGAGCAGAAGCCGGCGTTCATCGTCGCCGATGTCTCCACGGTCTGGGTCGACCTGTCGGTGTATCGGCGCGATCTGCCGCGGGTGCGGATCGGCGACAAGATCCTGATCGACGTCGCCGACGGCGGCAAGCCGATCGAGGCCAGCCTGTCGTACATCTCCCCGGTCGGCAGCAGCGATACGCAGAGCGCGCTCGCCCGTGCCGTGGTGCCGAACGATGCGCTGCGCCTGCGCACCGGCCTGTTCGTCTCGGCGCGGCTGATCCTCTCGGCCAAGCCGGTGCCCCTCGCGGTGCGAGCCTCGGCGATCCAGACTGTCGAAAATCGCAGCGTGGTGTTTGTCCGCAGTGGCGACAAGTTCGAGGTGCGCGACGTCGAGCTCGGCGACCGCGATGCCGAGAATGTCGAGGTCGTGTTCGGCTTGCTCGATGGTGATCGCTACGCCGCAGCCAACAGCTTCGTGGTGAAGGCAGAGCTCGGCAAGGGATCGGCCTCCCATGAGCACTAATGTGGTCGCCTCGGTTCGCGGAGATCGCGCATGATCGACCGGGTTCTTGCATTCTCCGTCCGCCAGCGCTGGCTGGTGATGATCGGCGTGCTGATGATGGGCGCGTTCGGCGCCTGGAATTTCACGCGGCTGCCGATCGACGCGGTGCCAGACATCACCAACGTCCAGGTTCAGATCAACACCAACGCGCCCGGCTATTCGCCGCTTGAAGTCGAGCAGCGGATCACCTTTCCGATCGAAACCGCGATGGGCGGGCTGCCGAACCTCGTCAACACGCGGTCGCTGTCGCGCTACGGATTGAGCCAAGTCACCGTGGTGTTCAAGGACGGCACCGATATCTACTTCGCCCGGCAGCTCGTCAACGAGCGCGTGCAGCGCGCCAAGGATGTGCTGCCGATCGGAATCGAGACCGCAATGGGACCGGGCTCGGCGAAATCTACATGTACACCGTCGAGGCGAAGCAGGGGGCGACGCGCGCCGACGGCAAGCCGTTCACGCCCAGCGACCTGCGCACCGCGCAGGACTGGATCATCAAGCCGCAACTGCGCAACGTCCCCGGCGTCAACGAAGTCAACACGATCGGTGGCTTCGCCAAGCAGTTCCACGTGCTGCCCGATCCGGCGAAGCTGATGGCCTATCGCCTCAGTTTCCGCGACGTGATGACGTCGCTCGCCAGCAATAACGCCAATGTCGGCGCCGGCTACATCGAGAAGAACGGCGAGCAGTATCTGGTGCGCACGCCGGGGCAGGTCAGTGACGTCGAGGAAATCCGGCAGATCGTGATCGGCTCGCGCAGCGGCGTGCCTGTGCGGATCATGGATGTCGCCGAGGTGAAGGAAGGCACCGACCTGCGCACCGGCGCTGCGACGCTGAACGGACAGGAGGTCGTGCTCGGCACCGCGATGCTGCTGATCGGCGATAATGGCCGCACCGTGGCACAGCGGGTTGCCGCGAAGCTGCAGCAGATCGAGAAGTCGCTGCCGGAAGGTATGTCGCTCCGCGCGGTGTATGACCGCACCCATCTGATCGACGCCACCATCGCGACGGTGGAGAAAAACCTCGTCGAGGGCGCACTGCTGGTGATCGCGATCCTGTTCCTGATCCTCGGCAACTTCAAAGCGGCGTTTGCCACTGCGTTGGTGATCCCACTGGCGATGCTGTTCACCATCACTGGGATGTTCGAGAACAAGGTCAGCGCCAATTTGATGAGTCTCGGCGCAATCGACTTCGGCATCATCATCGACGGCGCCGTGATCATCGTCGAGAACTGCCTGCGGCTGCTGGCCCACGAGCAGCAGCGGCAAGGCAGGCTGCTGACCCGTCAGGAACGGTTCGAGACCATCATCGCCGGCTCGCGCGAAGTGATCAAACCGAGTCTGTTCGGCACGCTGATCATCGCGGTGGTGTATGTGCCGGTGCTGACGCTGACCTGCGTCGAAGGCAAGATGTTCACGCCGATGGCGCTGACCGTGCTGATGGCGCTGCTCGGCGCCAGCCTGTTGTCGATGACGTTCGTGCCCGCCGCGGTGGCGCTGCTGGTCACAGGCAAAGTGTCCGAGAAAGAGAACTGGTTCATGCGCCTGGCGCACCGGGCGTATCTGCCGCTGCTCGATCTGGCGATCCGGTTTCGGCGGCTGATCGTCATGGCGGCCGTGATGCTCGTGGTCGTCAGCGGCTACATGGCGACGCGGATGGGCGGCGAGTTCATCCCGAGCCTGGATGAAGGCGACGTCGCGATCCAGGCGATGCGGATTCCCGCGACCAGCCTGACCCAATCACTCGACATGCAGATCGCGCTGGAGAAGCGCATCCTGGCAATTCCTGAGGTGAAGGATGTGTTCGCCCGCACCGGCACGGCGGAGGTCGCGACCGACCCGATGCCGCCGTCGATCTCCGACGGCTATGTGATGCTGAAGCCGCACGATCAATGGCCGGATCCCAAGAAGCCGAAAGCTGAGGTCGTCGAACAAATCGAAACGGCGGCCGAGCAGGTGGCGGGCAGCCTGTATGAGCTATCGCAACCGATTCAGTTGCGCTTCAACGAATTGATCTCCGGCGTGCGCAGCGATGTCGGCGTCAAGATCTTCGGCGACGACCTCGATGTGCTCACTCAGGTCGCCGGGCAAGTGCAGTCGGTGCTGCAGACCATCAAGGGGGCGGCCGACGTCAAGAGCGAGCAGGTCGCCGGGCTGCCAGTGCTAACGGTGAAGCTCGACCGTAAGGCGCTTGCGCGGTTCGGCATCAGTGTTGCCGAGGTACAGAATCTGGTGGAGATCGCGGTCGGTGGCAAATCGGCCGGGCTCGTATTCGAAGGTGACCGCCGCTTCGATCTCGTCGTCCGGCTGCCGGATCAGATCCGTACCGATATCGAGGCGATCAAGGCGTTGCCGATCCCGCTGCCGCCGGCCGAGGGGCAGGCGAAAGCCACACCGGCGGCGTTCGGCGTCTCGCCGCTGTCCCAGATGCGTTACGCACCGTTGTCCGAGCTTGCCGAGATCGTGGTGGCGCCGGGGCCGAACCAGATCAGCCGCGAAGACGGCAAGCGCCGCATCGTGGTCTCGGCCAACGTCCGCGGCCGCGACCTCGGCTCGTTCGTCGGCGAGGCGCAGCAGCTGATCGCCGACAAGGTCAAGCTGCCGGCCGGTTACTGGATCGGCTGGGGCGGGCAGTTCGAGCAGCTCGTCTCTGCGACCCAGCGCCTGACCATCGTGGTGCCGATCGCGCTTCTGCTGATCTTCCTGCTGCTGTTCATCAGCCTCGGCTCGGCGGCCGACGCACTGCTGGTGTTCAGCGGCGTGCCACTGGCCTTGACCGGAGGGATCTTCGCGCTGTTGCTGCGCGACATTCCGCTGTCGATCAGCGCCGGCATCGGCTTCATTGCGCTGTCCGGCGTCGCGGTACTGAACGGTCTCGTTATCATCACCTTCATTGAGCGGTTGCGCGGCGAGGGGCGCCGGATCGTCGAAGCGGTGCGCGAGGGCGCGCTGACGCGGCTACGTCCCGTGCTGATGACCGCGCTGGTCGCTTCGCTCGGCTTCGTGCCGATGGCGCTTGCCACCGGTGCCGGCGCCGAGGTGCAGCGGCCACTGGCGACCGTGGTGATCGGCGGCATCGTGTCGTCGACGATCCTGACGCTGCTGGTGCTGCCTGCGCTCTACATCCTGTTCCGCCGCGAAACGGCAACTGCGGGTGCCGCTACGGATCCTGTCCCTAACACTTAAGGAGCTCATCGATGAAAAAGATGCTGATCGTCGCAGCCGCGCTGTTGTTTGCCGCGCCGGCGTGGGCGCAACACGACCACCACAAGGGGCCGAACGGCGGCCCGGTCGAAGATGTCGCCGGGGTGCATGTCGAGATGGTCGCCTCGGGCAAGACCGTGACGTTCAACGTCTTCGACGAGTCGAATAAGCCGCTACCGACCAGCGGCTTCTCCGGCGCGGCCCTTCTGATCTCCGGAAGCGAGCGCGAGACGCTGCCACTCACTGCAGCCGGCACGGCGCTGAAGGCCGAGTCCAAATCGGAGATCGCCAAAGGCGCCTCGGTCAGCCTCACGTTGAAGACGGCGGACGGCAAGACCGGGCAGGCGAAGTTCAAGCCCTGAGGCAATTCGGGTGTGCGTCAGCGCGCTGGTCAGAATGCCGGCCGCGCTGTGGCGCGCCAACTATCCCAGCGCAGCTTCGCAATCTGGGATGTGGAGCGCCTTACGAAGGCTGACGTGCCAAGTTGCCGGCCCGCTCTCGAGATAGTCCCAACAGAAACTCCCGGGCCGCTTCACGTCGAACAGGTAGCGGAGCGGCCGCGGGTCGTGATCGCTGACCAGCTCCAGCCCTCGCTCGGGTGTGAGCTGGTCGAACAGGCTGAACACGATCGGGTGGCGTAGCGGCCGGGGAAACAGCCTGACGTCGATGACGGTGGTGATTTGATCTGTCATGCATGCAGCATCGCCGCGACGCCGCCCGCGATCGTTGTCGGGGCGCAAACAAAAGCGGCGATGTGACGGGCTCTTAGGATCGCTGCGAGTTGGCGAACGCGCGCAGCCGCGCGAGCCGGGCGATCGACGAGGCGGCGAGGCTCTGCGCCAGTTCCAAACCCGCCTGATCGGTGGCGCGGTCGGATTCGTCCAGATAAATCGAGGTCAGTTGCTCGGCATAGCGCACCACGCGTCGCGGCACGTCTGCCGTGGTCTCACTGTCGGATTTCCCCGGCAGCTCGGCGCTGAGAGCCGCAAGGTCGGCTGAAGCAAGGCCATTCGATGACAACAGCCGCTCTTGGTCCGTTGGCGGCAGAGTTTGCGACCAGCGCACGATCTCTTTCAGCAGCAGGCTTTCCATCAGTGCGGCCGAGGACATTTCCCCCGTCGTCTGCTCTCCTGCGTCCTCGCCTTTGCGCGATTGCTCGGCTCGCCACGCCAACCTGCGCTCGCGCCGCAGCAGGTCAGAGTCGACCAGCGCTTCTCGCGCCATTGTCTCCGCTGCGATTCGAAGCTCGGGCGCTGCGGCATGCGCGGCGACGTAGGTCCAGAACACGAAAGCTCGCTGCCGATGCCGAACGGCGATCGCCCACGCTTGGTACGGCGTGGACAGTGACGAGTCTGTCAGTTCAACGAGTTCCGATTTTGGAACCAGATCATCAACGGGGCCGATCGCGGGTGCGGCATCGGCTTCCTTGCGCGGAAGAGTCGAGCGACGTAGCTTGATCTCGGCGATCCGATCCTGTTCGCGCTCGCGCAGTGTCTCGAACACACAGCGCACAGGTTCGACACTGTGATCGCTGTCATCTGTCAGCGACGCCGCCATCTGATCATAATTCGAGGCGGCGCGTTCGGCCTGCGCTAGAGCGATGGCGTAGAGCTCGGCAAGAGTCTTCACCGCGTGCGTCGGTGTTGATGTCAAGAGCGGAGTGTTACGCATGGTCGTCTCTGGTTGAGCAGTTTAGGCATTATGTGCCGAATTTGCGCTGGCGCAAATCGGTGTCTTTGTCGGCTGCTATCGAAAGTCGACCACGCGATCCAGAACAACGGCGTTCTGTTCACTACTTGGAACCGGACCGTTGAGAAGATTGCGCCCAATCCTTGCCCTGTTTTTGTTTGTGCTCGCTTTGGCGAGCAGCGTGACGGCTGCTGATGCCGCGAGCCATCTGGGCGATTATCTCAGCCGTGCGACACCTTCCGAGCTCGTGCCGGGCGCAGACCGCTTCGGTCCGATGCAGGGCGATCCTGCGCTCGCCCCGGCGTATCAAGGCGATCGATTGCTGGGGTTCGCCTATCTGAATTCGGACTTTGTTAACGCCACCGGCTATTCCGGCAAGCCGATCCAGATGCTGATCGGCATCGATCCGAACGGCGTGATCACCGGCCTGAAGCTGGTCGATCACAAAGAGCCGATCGTTTTGGTCGGCATTCCGGAAGCCAAGATCCTCGCCGCCGTCAACAAGCTGATCGGCGCCGATATGGCGCCCGTGGCGCGTGGCAAGGCTGCGGCGCCGCAAGTCGATATCGTCAGCGGCGCCACCGTCACCGTGCTGGTGATCGGCGACAGCATCGTACGCTCGGCGACCAAGCTGATTAAGAGCGGCCGGATCGGCGGCGGGCAGGGAGACGTCGCGCAGGCGCCTCCGGTCAGCAAGACGGTCGATCTCACCAAGAGCGAGGTGCGCGATTGGGAGAGCTTGGTCGGCGACGGTTCGGTGCGCCGGCTGCTGCTGACCAATGCGGACGTCGATCAGGCGTTCGAGAAGTCCGGCAACCGCGAAGCGGCGGCTCGTCCCGAGCCCGGCGAGCCGACCGACACGTTCATCGAGCTCTACGTCGCCGATGTCGGCGTGCCGACGATTGGGCGCAGCCTGCTCGGCGATGACGGCTATCAGCGGCTGAAAGCGCGGTTGCAGCCGGGACAGCAGGCCCTGGTGATCGCCGGCCATGGCACCTATTCGTTCAAGGGCTCCGGCTACGTGCGTGGCGGCATCTTCGATCGCATCGAACTGATCCAGGACGGCAACAGCATCCGTTTCCGCGACCGCGACCACACCCGGCTTGGAGACCTTGCGGCCGAGGGCGCGCCGGATTTCCCGGAGATCGGGCTGTTCCTGGTGCCGACCGAGTTCGGCTTCGATCCGACCGAGCCGTGGTCACTGCAGCTCCTGGTGCAGCGCGTGATCGGCGCGCGCGACAAGGCGTTCCTGACCTTCGACCTCGGCTACACGCTGCCCGAAATCTATATCAAGCGCGAGCAGCGCGCCGTGACGGGGAGCGACACGCCGGCGCCGGCAGCCTCTGCGCCAGGAGCTGCCGCC
>NZ_QTKI01000190.1:0-8768 GCF_010820945.1 Rhodopseudomonas sp. BR0C11 | reverse complement strand
GAGGAATGCCAGGATGTGGCCGGCGATCGCCTGCGAGGTGTCGTCGGGCGGCGAGAACGCCGAGTTGCGATCGGGCAGGTTGGTCTCGACGATCGCGACGATCTTGGCGGAATCGCAGCGCAGATACTGCTCACCGATGCGGTCACCCGAGGCGATGATCGGAATCGGTTTGCGGTTCGGCGGCAGCTGCGTGCCGTAATAGACGTCGTGCATGCCTTCGAGGCGAATGTCCTGCCAGGCATTGACCTCCAGGATGACCTTGTCGGCGAGATCGAGCCAGGTCTTGTTGTTGCCGATTGACGACGACGGGATCAGGCTGCCGTCCTCGCGGATGCCGGCGACTTCGACCACAGCAATGTCGAGCTTACCAAGGAAGCCGAACCAGGCGTGCTGGGCGACGTGGGACAGATGGATGTCGATGTATTCCATCCGCCCGGCGTTGATGCGCTTACGGCAGGTCGGGTCCGACTGATAAGGCAGCCGCATCTCGATGCCGTCGACCTTGGCGAGTGCGCCGTCGAGCTCGGGCGCCGTCGAGGCGCCGGTCCAGACGCTGACCTTGAACTTCTGGCCGCGGGCGTGATGCGCGTTGATGCGCTCGGCGAGCGCCAGCGGCAGCAGCTTCGGATAACCGGCGCCGGTGAAGCCGCTCATGCCGACATGCGCGCCGGACGGAATCAGCGCGGCAGCGTCGGCTGCGGTCATGACCTTGGAGCGGAGGTGGGGAGCAAGGATGCGCTCGGCGTTGACCATCAACGACTCTTTCTTGCTAGGAGCGGCCAGGGGATTGATGCGATTCGTCTAGTCGCTGTGACAAAAAGAGCCATGCAACCTATGGCGAAGGAGGCATGCGTCCCGCTCCCAAGCGATACCGCGCGCCGCATCTGAAGGTCGCGCTCGGCGCGGCACCTTCGCATCAGCTATTTGATTCCTCAATCAAACTCCGCCGAACGGAAATCGTCAAACGGGCGGGAAGACGCACGGCGGAGGATGACGAGCCGGCATGTGGCGTTTGCAGGGCAGGCCCGCGCCAACCGCTGTTCGGCGATGGTGCCGTTTTCCGGCTGGGCCTGTTGGCAGTCGAGGCGATGCCCCCAAAAGCGAAAACCTCCGGCAGGGCATTGCCGGAGGTTTCCTGGAGGTCTCATGAAGGAACCGAAATCTCTTTCCTCTCCTTCGACGGTCACCGATCACCCGCTGACCTTGTTCATAAGTATATGAGTATTTTGCCTGACTACAACAGGTAATTTACTCAATGAGTGCGGCCGATCGACATGTCTGCAGGAAGCGCCTCGCGAACACTCGTAGTAAATGGCGATCTCCTCCTCTGCTGGTGAGGGAGCGCTGATACATGCCTCCACGCTTCGCGTTGTGTGCTGGTTTACGATCGAAATCATTCCAAGAACCGGTGTTCGATGCGCAAAGAAAAACCCCGGCGGTTGCCCGCCGGGGTTCATCAGATCTCGCTTCGAAAAGCGGAGATCAGAAGTTGCGCTGAACGCGGAGGTTGCCGCTCCAGACGCCCTGGTCCTTGAACTCGTAGTTCGCAGCCGGCTTGGTCGCCGAAGCGGTCAGCGGCAGGATACCCGAGGAGGCCTGGTCGAGGTAGGTGTACATCACTTCGCCCGACAGGGTCAGGTTCTTGACCGGGGTCCAGCGGGTGACGGTGCCGACCTGAGCAATCGCGAAGTCCGGATTGCAGTTGAAGCCGGCCACGTTGGCGCCGAGACCGTTGCAGATCAGAGCAGTCGCAGTGCCGTTGTAGTCGATCTTGGTGTACGAACCGAACAGCGAGCTCGACCAGTAGGGGTTCCAGTTGTGGTTGAACGCACCACGTACGCCCCAGGCGCTGGTCTTCTCGATGCCGGTGCCGGTCAGGTTGTTGAGGCCGGCAAACACGCCGTCAGCCGCAACGCCGAACGCGACGCTCTGGTAGGTACCCGGGACCGAGTTGTTGCCGTAGATCGCGAACGAGTTCGGGCTCACGCCGCCCAGCACGTAACGGGTCGCGCCGTTCGAGTAGGTCGCCGTGATGTTGATGCTGTCGCCGGGGCCGGTCGGCAGGTTCTTGAGCGACAGAGCGCCCTGGACTGCATAGCCCCAAGTGTCGCTCGGATGACCGGAGGTCTCGAGCGCCGGGTTGTAGTAGCTGGCACGAACCTGATGCGCCGCGGCCGAAACCTGGAACAGACCCCAAGCCTGGTCGACACGGATCTTGCCGACGATGTCGGGGATCGAGGTGCCGGCGTAGGAGTTGGCGCCGTAGGCCAGGAAGTTCGGAGCGGACGACACGTTGTACAGGGCCGACTGCAGGTACGACGACTGATCTTCGAGCGAGATCGAGGCCGACACGCCGTTGCCGAATTCCGCGGTGTACGACACCTGGTTGATGCCGGTGACGTCGTCGTAGCCGCCGATCAGGAACGAAGTGTTGTTGCCCGGATAGCCGGTCCAGGGAGTGTCGAACTGCGACACCGCCTTACCGAAGGTGAAGCCGGCGAACTGGATGAACGCGTAGTACACGCCGAGCGAGCCGTTGGCGATGGTGTCGGTGCCCGTGGTCCAGTTGAAGGTCGCATCGAAGTAGGTGCGAACCACGCCGTATTCGGTCGCGGTGCGGGTATCGATGTTGATGTCCTGACGAGACCGGAAGATGTAGTCGTTGGAAAGACGGTTCTTCTGACCGGCGTTGCCGTTCCAGGCCGGAGCGTTATAGCCGCCGCTGCCGAACATCGTGACGTCGGCGCGCAGATAGCCGCCGAGCTTGATGCAGGTGTCGGTGCCCGGGATGTAGTAGAAGCCGGCGCCGTAGATCGAGCAGACCTTCACGTATTCGACGGCTTTCGCCTTCAACGGAAGATCAGCGGCCTGAGCACTGCCAACAGCGATTACCGCCGCAGCTGTTCCCAGCGCCAGTTGCTTAATGATGTTCATTGCAACCCTCCAAGGTCAACAAAGTGGATGGAGCCGGTTCCTTCGGGAGCGCCCCGAGGTGGCCCTGTGACGCGAAGTTCGCCAGCGCCTCGGCGCGACAGACCTCTCAACGGGACGACTATTGTTTGCCCCACCCCGTCTGCGCCGGATCATGGTTGATTTCATCACGTTAGCAAATTCATTTATCTACTCAGCAATATGATTTGGATCGGCGCGTTGCATTTGTGCAACAAGGCTGCGGCGACGCACAATTTCCACGACTGGTGGAAGGTCGAGGTGTTGCAAGAAGATCGAGGTCGGTTCAGCGGCTTCTGTCGACCGCCGCGTTGAAGCTGCAGGTCGGGCGGGATGTTGAGGATGCCGCTCCTGCTCTGCCCTCTAGCATTCACAAGTTATGCGAGGAGCGGCCGTCTTGCCCGCACTCGTCCGGGCAGCAATCTTCTCGCAAAACCTGTATAGCTGCGCGCAGCGTGCACAGACGCCCGTGTTCGACCGGAATTGATATGAGCGGTTGAGGAAGTTGTGTACACTGCCAACCTAGTTGTGCGACGAGCTATGCACGAGCATCGGCGCTTGTGCGGGACACTGACCGGACAATGCAGACCAAGAGTAAAGCAGAGGCTCGTGCGCCACGCGGCTCGACGATCGACCCAGACCTCGCCAGGCGTTTCGCCACGACGGTCGCGGGCGTTGCCGTATTTCTCGACGAGATTCGTCAGTTCCGAGCCAAGTCGCTCGGCATCAGCGGGCCGCAATTCGCGCTGCTGATGGCCGTGATGGACCTCGAGCAGGGCGATGGAGTTTCGATCCGCCATGTCGCCAAGGCGGTCCACGTGGATCCGTCGTTCATCACCACGCAATCCAAGCTTCTTGAGAAGAAGGGCTTGGTCCGGCGCCAGGTCGACAGCCACGACGCGCGGGTGGTGAAGCTGTCTCTATCTGATAAGGCCTACAAGCAGATTGCCGGTCTGGCGACCGACGAGCGCGCCCTCAACAGCTTCATCTTTGAAGAGATCAGTGGCGAGGAACTGGAACAGCTCACGTCCCAGCTCGGCGATCTACAGAACCGCCTGGAAAAGGCGACCGTCAAACTCGCCAGCGGCCTATAAACGCGACTCCAGCCGGCGAATGCAGTCGGCTTCCCCGGCTCCGGAATTCAATTGCTGGCCGAGCCAGTCGAATACGAAGTCGGCCACCAGAATTGGGTCGTAGCCGTCCAGCGTCCACGGACCGCTGCTCGTCTCGCCAAATACCTTCAGCAGGATGTCGCGGTTTCCGGCGTGATGTTGGGCCAGCAGATGGCGGGCGTGGCCCGGCTCGATGCCTTCGCCTGCCCGCAGCGGAACCAGCATCGGACAGCTCACCGCCGGCAGCCGGGGGCCGGCTTGAACCATGCCGAGCGCAGCGCCACAGGCGTCGGTCTGACGTGCCGCCCATAAGTCCCAGAGCCCGCCGTCGCACACGGCGGCTGCGGCGCGGCCGTCGAGAGCGATGCCACGGGTGACGAGCGAAGAGGGGCTCCCGTCGCCGATGACAGCGATTCGCGCCGGGTCGATCCCGCGGGCCTCGATCAGATAGTCGAGTGCCGCCGTGATGCCGGTCTCGGCGGCGACACGTGGCGATGGTGCCTCATCGGGAAGGTCGACACAGAGCAGCGCCATGCCGCGCTGACGAGCGGAGCGCAGGACCAGTGACAAGATCTCTTCTTTGGTGCGCCGGGTCTCGGCGATACAGACGACGACCGGATGTGCGTTCGCGCCGTGAGAGGTGACCGGCAGATAGAAACCCTCGAGGGATCTCTCTTCCAGCCACGGGATGACGACGGTCTCGCCTTGGGGGCTCAGCTTCGCCAGAAAGTGCCGGAGGCAGGTGTGCGCCAAAGCTCCCAGGGTTGGTTCAGCGCCCTCCGGGCAGCTCTCGATCGCTGCGGCCATGAAATAGTTAGCCGCATGCAGCCAGCCTTTTTGCGCCGCCAACTCATTGCCGGTGCGACAGGCTTCCTGAGCGCGACGGAGATGTGATCTGGCGAGTTCTTCCCAAGCCTGCCGCCAACCGGGTCCGTTGCTCGATCGGATCAGTTTCGCGGCGGCCACGCATTCGGAAAAGCTGACGCCTTCGTTCTGCGCCACGCATAGCAATCTGCTGAATTCGTCACTGTACTCGTCGTGATCGAGCAGTCCTCGAACGTCGCAATGATCCTGGATGCTGTTGCCCAGTCGCAAGACTGCGACCCCCTCCCGATTACCTCGACCGACTTCGTTAAATTACTTAGTTGATCGAATAACTGAATTGCGAGCTGCTGTCACTCGCGAAGCGGGTCCTGGGAGCCAAGATCGATGCTGCGTTGCACGCTCTGCTGCGCAGTGCAGCATGCCGTCCGTGACAGAAGCTGTTGTACAAAGGGACTGCTGAACGCGGGGGCAGATGTGCTCGGCGAAATGGTGCCCCTGGCCGGGATCGAACCAGCACTCCTTGCGGAACTCGATTTTGAGTCGAGCGCGTCTACCAGTTCCGCCACAGGGGCCCGCGCGACCGAATTCATCCGGCTGCGAAGCGCGCGGACTATAGCGGTCCCGGAGTCGGGGTCAACCCGACGCGCCGAGGCGACGGCGGACACTCTGGTTTGATCGGACGACGTCTCGACAGCGTCTCGGCCCCGCGATACGACCCCTGCCGCATCCGGGAGATCGACATTGACCGCCGACCTGATCGACCATCGAGGCACCCTTTCCGAGACGGGCCGCCCGGAGCGGATCGCGGGGGGCGTGGCGTTGACCGTCGCGGTCGTCGCTGTGGCGGCACTGGGGCTGGCTTGGTTTTCCCAGCTCGTGCTGGGGCTGGCGCCATGCAAGCTCTGCCTGGAGCAGCGTTACGCCTACTATCTCGACATTCCGCTCGGGCTGCTGATCGCCTTCGCGGCCTGGCGCCGCGCGCCGGTGGGACTGCTGGCGGCGGGCCTGGTCGTGCTCGGCCTGATGGCGCTCGGCAACGCCGGCCTTGCCGCCTACCACGCCGGCGTCGAATGGCGCTTCTGGGCCGGCCCGTCGGACTGCTCGGGACCGATCCTGGACCTCAGCAAGGCAGGGGGGCTGCTCGCCCAGCTCGACACGGTCAAAGTTGTGCGCTGCGACGAGGTGCAGTGGCGGTTTCTCGGCCTGTCGTTTGCCGGCTACAACGTGCTGGCCTCGCTGGCGCTCGCCGCGCTGTGCGGATGGGGCTTGGTCCGGCTTAAGCGGAGCTGAGGTCAGTCGTCGACGTCGTCCGGGCTGTGCCCGAACCAATGCACGATCCCCGGCGTCACGATCGAGACGTAGATGAAGCGCGACAGATGGTGCGCGCCGACGAACACCGGGTCGATATGCAGCGTCAGCGCCAGCGCCATCATGGCGTCCATCGCACCGGGTGAAAACGCCACCACCAGGTCGTTCAGCTTGACCGGCGTGGTCAGCATGATGGCGACGACGAACACCGCCGAGATCGCGATCGCGACGGCGAACGAACCTAGCGCCGCCCCGATATAACTGAGGATCGTGCGCGGCTTGATGGCGCCGAACCGAGCGCCGATCAAGGTGCCGATCCCGACCAGTGCTGCCAGATAGGCCCATTGCGGCAGCGTGCCTTCCACCCAACCGCCGCCGTGCAGCACCGATGAGCCGAGCATTGCGCCGAACATCCAGCTTGCGGGGAAGTTCACCAGCCGCAGCAGCAGCGCGACGCCGACCGCGACCGCAATCAGGACCGCGAGAACGAGCGGTGTCGCCTCCGGCCCGCGCGACGGCAATGGCCCGTGACCCGCCATGCCGATCAGCGCCAGCAGCATCGGCACCGCGCTGGTCAGGATGATCACGCGCATGACTTGAACGACGGCGATGCCGGGCACGTCCGCCTTGCGTTCGGTAGCCAGCATGATGATCTGCGACAGCGCCCCGGGACTGCCGGCCA
Organism: Rhodopseudomonas sp. BR0C11; assembly: GCF_010820945.1. Taxonomy (NCBI): domain Bacteria; kingdom Pseudomonadati; phylum Pseudomonadota; class Alphaproteobacteria; order Hyphomicrobiales; family Nitrobacteraceae; genus Rhodopseudomonas; species Rhodopseudomonas sp. BR0C11. The sequence continues at coordinate 1,892 of NZ_QTKI01000190.1, read as the reverse complement.
GCAATGCCGACGTCCGGTCCCAGCCGTGGACGCGCTGCAGATAGATGCTGCTGCCGAAGGTGGCGCAAAACGTCGCCACCGCGAGCAGCCCGATCGTCACCGGATAGGACGCCAGATTGTGCACCATGGTGGGCGACACCACCGAGCCCAGCGAGACGCCGAGCGCCATCAGCACGATGTGCGACAGCGGCGGCGGCAGGCCCATTTTCCGTCCGGCAAGGCCGGCGGCGCCGACCGCGATCATCGCGCCCGTGATCAGTCCGCCGGGGAGCTGCGCCCAATAGAACAATGCGCCGCCGGCTGAGCCGATGGCGATCGTTTCGACCACCTGGAGAGTCTTGGACCGCAACGTCATGGCGGTCAGCGCAGGATTTTGAGGCACGCGACCTTATTGCAAATCATTATACCTTCGGCAATTGCGCCTCGCGCGCGCGGCCATGCCGGCGATGCGGGTGCTCGCTGTCTCTCGCCGCTGGTAATCGGATCGCAATTGTCAGTTGCATCCCGCGAGATAGAATATCGACGGGTGGCACACCAGGGAGATGGGACATGAGAGTTCTGAGGTACGAGACCCGTGCGGCGCTAATGACTGCAGCGGCGCTGCTGACATGGTCGGCCGCAACGCCCGCGCAGGCGCTGACCGCGCAGGAGTGCAGTGCCAAGTATCAGGCCGCCAAGACCGACGGCACGCTGAACGGGCAGGGCTGGAACGACTTCCGCAAGGAGCATTGCGGGGCAGCGGCGAGCGCCGACAGCAAGGCCGCGGAGGCCAAACCGGCAGATGCCAAGCCCGACGCGAAGCCGGAGGCTAAATCCGAAGCCAAGCCGGCCGAATCCAAACCCGAGGGCAAGTCGAAAGCCAAGAGCGCCGCAGCGCCGGCTGTGCCGCAAGGGCCGGCGGTGTATCCGACCGCGATCGACGCAAAGTTTGCCCAGGAAAAGCCGACGCTGGCGCGACTGCATACTTGCGCGCAGCAGTGGAAGGCGAACAAGGCCGCGAACACCACGGGCGGCCTTCGCTGGATTCAAAAGGGCGGTGGTTACTGGAGCGAGTGCAACAAGCGCCTGAAGGGCTGACCTCACGCGCTTTCATGGACGGCTGCGCGGCGACCCGGCCCTTCTGCGTCGTACCGGCGGTATCGGCGCATAGCAGCCGTCCCGCTGCTGCGATTGACAGGTTCCGACGGAGCCCGCATCGGTGCGGACGATTTTCCGCGTGAGGGAACCTGATGATCGCCAGTGTCGGCCTGATCCTGCTGTGCCAGCTCGTCGGCGAAGTGATCGCCCGCGGGTTGGGGTTGCCGTTGCCAAGTCCGGTGCTTGGCTTGATGTTGCTGTTCTGCCTGTTGGTGCTGCGCGATTACGTCAAGCCGCTCGCGCTCGGACCGCTCGGCAATGGCGGCGTCGAGGAGGCTTCCAAGGGCATGCTGGCGCATTTGTCGCTGCTGTTCGTGCCTGCCGGCGTGGGGGTAATCCAGCAGCTCGATATGATCACCACCCACGGTGTTGCGATCATGCTGGTCCTGGCCGGGTCGGTGCTGATCACGTTGGTGGTCACGGTGGTGACATTCGTGGTGGTGGCGCGGCTGCTGGCGATGTGGGTGCCCCGATGAACGCCAACCGGTTCTCGCTGTGGGTGTATCTGTCGCAGACGCCGCTGCTGTGGCTGACCGTGACGCTGCTGGTCTATGCGGCGACCGATGCGGTGTCGCAGGCGACCGGGCGCAATCCGCTGGTCAATCCGGTTCTGCACGCCATGTGGATTATCGGCGTGTTCCTGTGGGCGACCGGCACCTCCTACACCACCTATTTCGGCGGCGCGCAGTTCGTGCATTTTCTGCTCGGCCCCGCCACCGTGGCGCTGGCGGTGCCGCTGTACGAGAACCGCAAGC
>NZ_QTKI01000019.1:0-24998 GCF_010820945.1 Rhodopseudomonas sp. BR0C11 | reverse complement strand
GGGGGCGGTGCCAGATCCCGTGTCCGCCCGGGGCGGCGCGGCGCCCGCCCCGGGATGACGGCTCATGGTACGTGCGATGACATCACCGACCTTCACCCTCCGCCCCTACACCGAAGCCGACGAGGCCCCCGCGATCGCGTTGTGGCTGCGGACCTGGCAACTCGCTTACCCTGCGATCGACTTCACCAAGCGGGTCGATTGGTGGCGCGAGCGTTGGCGCACCGAGCTGGTACCGCAAGCCGCCATCATCGTCGCCGAACAGGGCATAGCGCTGATCGGCTTCGTCACCATCGACGCGGCCGGCTATCTCGACCAGCTGGTGGTCGAACCCGAACACTGGGGCTGGGGTGTCGCCGAAGCGCTGGTCGACGAGGCCAAGCGCCGCTCGCCGACCGAGGTCACACTCAAGGTCAACGCCGACAACTACCGCGCCATCAAATTCTATCGCCGCAACGGCTTCGCAGTCACCAGCGAGGAACTCAACAGCTCCGGCCGGCCAGTGCTGAACATGCTGTGGCGGCCCTGAGCTTCCGCAAGCCGCCGGGAATTGCTAGTCTCATGCGATGACCAAGCTGCTCGATCAAGCGCTGGAAGTGGCCCGCAGTCTTCCTGCCGAACTGCAGGACGATATTGCGCGGGTGGTGCTGCAGCTCACCGGCGACGATAGCGTCGTCGTTGAGCTGTCGGACGACGAGCGGACTGCGATCGAACGCTCGAAAGCCGCGGCTAAACGCGGAGCCTTCGCGTCCGACGAGGATGTCCGCGCGCTGTGGGCCAAGTACGGACTATGAGGCAGTATTAGATTGGCCGACCATCTTCGATTCGAGAAGCGATGTCGTCTAATTCACCTGCTCGGCGAACGAATTCAGCTCGCCACCATTCCGTGGTTTCCACCTCCGGTTCGTACCCCCAACGGGAGAAAGATCGAACGTTGTATTTCACGAGCTGAGCCGTTTGAGCACGCCAATAGTTGGCTTCCGCGCGGAGGCCTTTCGTATAGGTCTGCAGATCCATGAGACCACCTCAAATTGAGTAGGATAACGGCCTAAACGAACCAGGATACTGCGGCTGAATTGCGGACGGAATTGGAGAGCGGAAGGAACGGCCGGACCATTAGGGTTCTCTGAGGACGAGATCATCATCCACGCTGTCCGTCATGCGGCGCGAGATCCGAACCTCCCCAACCGTTCGGGGTAGACGCGAACCTACGCCGCCTCGAACTGCAGCTTGGCGAGGCGGGCGTAGAGGCCGCCGCGGGCGACGAGCTGGGCGTGGGTGCCCTGCTCGACGATCCGGCCGTGCTCCATCACCACGATGCGGTCGCACGACAGTACGGTGGCGAGGCGGTGGGCGATCACCAGCGTGGTGCGATCACGCATCAGCTGCTGCAGCGCGGTCTGCACCAGCACTTCGCTTTCGGCATCGAGCGACGAGGTCGCCTCGTCGAGCAACAGCAGCGGTGCGTCGCGCAGGATCGCGCGGGCGATGGCGATGCGCTGACGCTGGCCGCCGGACAGCGTTACGCCGCGTTCGCCGAGCCGGGTGTCGAAGCCCTCCGGCAGGCGCGAGATGAATTCGGTGGCATGGGCCTGCTGCGCGGCGCGCTCGACGTCGAGCTCGCTGGCGTCATCGCGGCCGAACCGGATGTTGTCGCGCGCGGTCGCCGCAAACACCACCGAGTCCTGCGGCACCAGGGCGATCCGCTCGCGCACCGCCTGCGGATCGGCGGCGTTGATGGCGACGCCGTCGAGCGAGACCGTGCCGGAGGTCGGATCGTAGAACCGCAGCAGCAGGTGAAACAGCGTGCTCTTGCCGGCGCCGGAGGGGCCGACGATCGCAACCTTCTCGCCCGCACGAATGCTCAGCGACAGGCCGTCGAGCGCCAGGAAGTCCGGCCGGGTCGGATAGGAGAAGCTGACATTGTCGAACACCACGTCGCCGCGCACCGGCATCGGCAGCGCCTTCGGCTGCGCCGGGGCCGCGATCTCCGGCTTCACCCGCAGGATTTCGAAGAGCCGTTCGGCAGCACCGGAGGCCGCCGACACTTCGCCCCAGACTTCGCTGAGCTGGCCGAGGCTGGAAGCCGCGAACACCGCGTACAGGATGAACTGACCGAGCCGGCCCGGCGACATGGCGCCGATGGCGACGTCGTGCGAGCCGACCCACAGGATCGCCACCACGCTGGCGAACACGATGAAAATGATGATCGCGGTGAGCAGCGCCCGCGCCCCGGTCGAGCTGCGCGCCGCCTCGTAAGACTCTTCGACCGCGCCGCCGAACCGCGCATTGGCGACGCGTTCGTTGGTGTAAGCCTGCACGGTACGGATCGCGCCGACCAATTCGGCCGCATAGGCCGACGCGTCCGCCAGCGTGTCCTGCGCGTTGCGCGACAGCCGCCGCACCCAGCGCCCGAACGCCACCAACGGAATTACGATCAGCGGAATCGCCGCCAGGACGAAGCCGGACAGCCGCGGGCTCGAGATCACCATCATCGAGATCGCGCCGACGAACAGCAGCATGTTGCGCAGCGCGATCGACACCGAGGCGCCGACGGCGGATTTGATCTGGGTGGTGTCGGCGGTCAGCCGCGAGATCAGCTCGCCGCTGCGGGCGGAATCGAAGAACGCCGGCGACAGTGCCGTCAGATGCCGGAACACGTCGCGCCGGACATCGGCGACGATCCGCTCGCCGATCGTCATCACCAGGTAATACCGGGCCGCACTGGCGGCCGCGAGCACCACCACAACACCGAGCATGACGCTGAAATAGCCGTTGATCAGCTCGACACCTTCGGCGCTGAAGCCGAAATCGATCAGCCGACGCACCGCGACGGGAACCACCAGGGTGGTGGCAGCCGCGACGATCAGGGCGATCAGCGCCAGCGTGGCGCGGCCGCGGTAGCGGGCCACATACGGCATCAGCGAGAGCAGCGGCTTCAGCCGGCTGCGCTTGACGACGGCCGCGACCTCCTCGACCTGGCTCGGATCGGCATCGGCCCGCAAGGTGCCGGTGCGCGGCCCGACGTTCTCGGTCGCCGCGATCGCGTCCAGCGACAAACTGATCGCCGACGCGTCGGAGTTGGAGCTCTGCGGTTTATTCGGTGCCGTCATTCGGAACTGCCAAATCGATGAAAACGCTTTAGCCGGCACCACATAGGCCGCAATGCCCGCGGCTGGCAAATCCGGGACAACCCGGTCACCGGATCGTGTGCTGTGCCTTGTGCATGCGGCGCGCCTGGGATATAGAGCCCGGCAAATTCGCCCGAAATCATCGCGATGCAGGCGCCGGCGAGCGCAAGGGATCACCCATGAAGACCGAAATTCACCCGGACTATCATACCATTACCGTCGTCATGACCGACGGGACCGAGTACCAGACGCGGTCGACCTGGGGCAAAGAGGGCGACAAGCTGAACCTCGACATCGACCCGAAGTCGCATCCGGCGTGGACCGGCGGCACCCAGCAGGTGCTGGACCGCGGCGGCCGCGTGTCGCGCTTCCAGAAGAAGTTCTCGGGCTTCCTCAAGAAGGATTGAGCCGGCGCCGGCTTTTCGCCGGCTGCTCGCCGCTTCTTTCGAGACCCAATACGACAAACGCCCCGCTCGCGCGGGGCGTTTTGCGTTGGCGGATCAAATGGCTGCGGACCTTGGGCGCTGGGGATAACCCGCCGGTCCCCCAAAAATGCCAATGGCCGGGACGAGCCCGGCCACAGCGACTTTAAATCTGATCGGAGCGCTCAGTTCTCGAACGCGGCCTTCAGCATATTGAGCTGCGGCACCAGCGGGTTGCCGAGCGCCGGCGGCTCCGGCGGGGTGTGCATGGTGGAGTCGAGCCGGCGGATCCGGCTTTGCAGGCTCATCGACCGCGCGATCAGCGACTGCAGCTGTTCCGGCAAGCGCTCCAGCACATCGGGCGCGCCCGGATCGGCGGCCGACAGCTTGACCTTGGTCTTTTCGCGGTTGGCCTGGATCAGCGTCATCTCGCCTTCCTTCACGGCGCGGTGCAGCAGCAGCCAGGAGGCGAGCTGCATCAGCCGGGTGGTCAGGCGCATGCTCTCGGTGGCGTAAGTCAGGCTCACGGCGCGGTCGAGCAGCTTGGCCTCCGCGCGGCCGGAGCCGTCGAGATAGGCGGCGGTCTCTTCGACCAGATCCATGCCCTCCCGGAATAGAGCCGTGAACGCTGCCGAACTGGTCAGCCGTTCGCTGAGCACCACCAAGGCGGATTCGCCCTGCGCGACATCAGACATGGTCAACGCCTCACACTACCGAATACTTGTACCGGCTCGCGAAGCTGCGCACCGGCTTATGATGAACAAATCATTACGCCGCCCATGCGTGGAGTCCAGCGGACCCGCGCGCAAAGGTTAACGCAGCTTCAGAGACAGCATTGTGGCGGTCAATGACCAAAGCGTGACGCCGGCACTGCGGACGATACCGAGGCCAAAAAAGAGCCGCCGTTTCCGGCGGCTTTTAAGTTGATAACAGGGAGGCGTCAAAACAGAGTGGACAGGAGCCACTCGGTCCAAAGATGGACATCCACAGTAATAGGCGGGAAAGCTTAATCGCGCGTAAATGAGTGAATTTGTTTACGGTCGATTTGCCATATCCTGGCCGCTAGCAAATGTCCCAGCATGAGACAGCCGCGCACCCTGCTATCAACTTTTCGTTCAAGATTTGAAGATGCGATCCGCTGCTTCGCGGGTGGCGCGCTTCATCGTCAGCGCAGTTTCCAGCCGGGCGATCTCGGCTTGCAGCAGAGCGATCCGCCCGCTGAGTTCTTCGACCGACAGCAGCGACAAATCCTGACCGATGTCGTGGCTGATCTTGGTCCTCGGCTTGTCATCTTCTTCAAGCGCCATGTCGTCCTCGCCCGTTCGTGATCTGCTGCGGTTGCCAGCCGCCCTCCGGCTGTCTAATCACAACCTACTCCGCCAGATGACACCCACCCGCCTCGCCAGCCAAGGAAAAATCATGGAACCGATCCCTTCGCAAATGACCGTGGTTGGGATCAGCAAGCCCGGCGGCCCCGAAGTTCTGCTGCCCGAGACGCGCGACGTGCCGAAGCCCGGCCCCGGGGAAATCCTGGTCAAAGTTGCGGCCGCCGGCGTCAACCGTCCCGATGTGGCACAGCGCTCCGGCAGCTACCCGCCGCCGCCCGGCGCCAGCGACCTGCCGGGCCTCGAAATCGCCGGCGAAGTGGTGGCGCTCGGCGATGGCGCCTCCCGGCACAAGCTCGGCGACAAGGTGATGTCGCTGGTAGCTGGTGGCGGCTACGCGGAATATTGCATCGCCCAGGACGCGCAGGCGATGAAGGTGCCGGCCGCCTATTCGATGATCGAAGCCGGCGCCACACCCGAGACGCTGATGACGGTGTGGCACAACGTGTTCGAGCGCGGCGGCTTGCAGCCCGGCGAAACGTTGCTGGTGCACGGCGGCTCGTCCGGCATTGGTACGATGGCGATCCAGCTCGCGGTCGCGCTCGGATCGAAAGTGATCACCACCGTCGGCTCGCAGGACAAAGCCGACGCCTGCCTCAAGCTCGGCGCCAGCCGCGCCATCAACTACAAGACCGAGGACTTCGTCGCGGCGGTGAAGGAAGCCACCGGCGGCAAGGGCGTCGAAGTGATCCTCGACATGGTCGGCGGCGATTACATCGAGCGCAATTACGACGCCGCCGCGATGGACGGCCGGATCGTGCAGATCGCGTTCCTCGGCGGCGCCAAGGCCAACGTCAACTTCGTCAAGCTGATGACCAAGCGGCTGCACCACACCGGCTCGACGCTGCGGCCGCGCTCCAACGCCGACAAGGCCGCGATGGTCGCGGCGATCGAAGCCAAGGTGCTACCTCTGCTCGAGCAGGGCCGGATCAAGCCGCTGATCGACGGCACCTTCGCGCTGCGGGACGCCGCCGATGCTCACCGCCGGATGGAAACCAGCCAACATATTGGCAAAATTGTGTTGACTGTGTGAATGGGGCTACCCCGGGGGCCGGCGAGAGAGTCTATGTTTTCACTCGCTTTCATGGCATCTATCCGGGGCTCGTGGCGCGCGGGGCCGCGCCATTTGGACTGGTGTGAACGCGGAGAACCGACTTGCGTCTGATCAGATGCCTCGCGCTGCTGGCGCTGGGCGTGATGATGGTTGCGGCTGTCCCGCAGGCACACGCCCTCGATGCCGTCAGCGTCCGCAGCGACGCGCCGGCGATCGACCTCACCGGTGTGCTGGAGCATCTGCACAGCGATAATGATCGCGTTCAGATTTCCACCGCACCCGGCAATGACGGCATCGTCCGCCGCGTCGAGGTGCGCGCCCGCGAGGGCGGCCAGAACTGGGTGGTGTTCGCGCTCGCCAACAACTCCGACGATCAGCTCGATCGTTTGATCGTGGCGCCGCACTATCGGATGGTCGGATCGGGGCTGCTGTGGCCCGACCTCGGCATGTCGCGCATCGCCACCATCACGCCGTCGACCGGCGACCGCCCCGAGCGGCAGGACAGCGCGACCGCCGATATCTTCCGCGTCACGCTCGATCCCGGCTCGGTGATCACCTTCGTGGCCGAGCTGCGCACCGACAAGCTGCCGCAGCTCTATCTGTGGGAGCCGGAAGCCTACAAGGACAAGGTCAACTCGTTCACGCTGTACCAAGGCATCGTGATCGGCATCTCCGGCCTGTTGGCGCTGGTGCTGACCATCCTGTTCGTCGTCAAAGGCAGCATCATGTTTCCGGCCGCGGCGGCGCTGGCCTGGGCGGTGCTGGTCTATATCGGCATTGATTTCGGCTTCTGGGGCAAGGTGCTCGACATGTCGTCGGGCGCCGAGCGGGTGTGGCGCGCTTCGGGCGAAGCGATCCTCGCGGCAACGCTGCTCGTTTTCCTGTTCGCCTATCTCAATCTCAGTCGTTGGCACGTCCGCTATTCGCACATCACGTTGGGATGGCTCGCCTTCCTCGGCTCGCTGGTGGCGCTGGCGCTGTTCGATCCTGCGGTGGCGTCCGGCATCGCACGCATCTCGCTGGTACTGATCGCCTTCGCAGGCTTCGCGCTGATCGTCTATCTGTCGACCCACGGCTTCGACCGCGCGGTGCTGCTGATCCCGACCTGGTTCCTGCTGGTGGTCTGGGTGGTGGCCTCCGGCATGGCAGTGGCCGGCACCGTCACCAACGATATCGTCGGCCCGGCGCTGCTCGGCGGCCTGGTGCTGATCGTGATGCTGATCGGCTTCACCGTGATGCAGCACGCGTTCTCGGGTGGCGGCGCCACCGGCGGGGTGATCTCCGACGTCGAGCGCCGCGCGCTGGCGCTGATCGGCTCCGGCGACCTGATCTGGGACTGGGACGTCTCGGCCGACAAGGTGTTCACCAGCCCTGAGACCGAAGCGCTGCTCGGCCTGAAGCGCGGCGCGCTGGAAGGCTCCGCCGCAAGCTGGCTCGAAGTGCTGCACCCGCTCGACCAGGACCGTTTCCGCGCCGCGCTCGACAGCGTGCTCGACCAGCGCCGCGGCCGGCTGACCCAGGATTTCCGGCTGCGCACTCCGGACGGCCACTTCATGTGGTTCTCGCTGAAGGCGCGCCCGGTGGTCGGCACCGACGGTGAAGTCACCCGCGTGGTCGGCACCCTGACCGACGTCACCGAAATCAAGATCGCCGAAGAGCGGATGCTGCACGACAGCGTGCACGACAACCTCACCGGCCTGCCCAACCGCAAGCTGTTCATCGACCGCCTCGGTGCGGTGGCGAACTTCGCCAAGACCATGCCGGCGTTGCGGCCGACCCTGATGGTGATCGACCTCGACCGCTTCAAGCAGGTCAACGACTCCGTCGGCATCGCGGTCGGCGACTCGATCCTGCTGACGCTGGCGCGGCGGCTGAGCCGCATCCTCAAGCCGCAGGATACGCTGGCACGGATCGCCGGCGATCAGTTCGGGCTGATCCTGCTGTCCGAGCAGGACCCGGCCAAGATCACCGCCTTCGCTGAGACCATCCGCAAGACCATCAAGGCGCCGATCGCGTTCAACGATCGCGAGATCTTCCTCACCGCCTCGATCGGCCTCGCGCTCTCCGACCCGCAGACCCAGCTCTCCGACGAGATCATCAAGGACGCCGAGCTGGCGATGTATCACTCCAAGCGGATCGGCGGCGACCGCATCGACGTCTACAAGCCGGCGATGCGGGCGCGGAAGTCGGACAGGCTGACGCTGGAATCCGAACTGCGCCGGGCGATCGAGCGCAAGGAAATCACCATCCTGTATCAGCCGATCGTGCGGCTCGAAGACCGTTCGATCGCCGGTTTCGAGGCGCTGGCGCGTTGGGATCATCCCAAGCTCGGACGGATGTCGCCGAGCGAGTTCATCTCGATTGCCGAAGAGATCGGGCTGATCGTCGAGCTCGGCACCTTCGTGCTCGACCAGACCGCCAAGCAGCTCTCGATCTGGCAGCGTGCGATGCGCGCCCGCGAACCGATCTTCGCCTCGGTCAATGTGTCGTCGCGGCAGCTGCTGCGCCACGATCTGCTTCACGACATCCGCACCGTGACGTCGCGCTCGTCGGTCGCACGCGGCACGCTGAAACTCGAACTCACCGAATCTCTGGTGATGGAGAATCCGGAGCACGCCGCCCAGATGCTGCAGCGGATCCGCGAGCTCGGCATCGGGCTGTCGCTCGACGATTTCGGCACCGGGCATTCGTCGCTGAGCTACCTGCAGCGCTTCCCGTTCGACACCATCAAGATCGACCAGTCGTTCGTCCGCACCACCAGCCGCGGCACCCGCCCGGTGATCCTGAAGTCGATCATCGCCCTGGCGCACGACCTCGGCATGGACGTGGTGGCGGAAGGCGCCGAAACGGATTCAGATGCGGTGGAGCTGTATCAGCTCGGCTGCGAATACGCCCAGGGCTTCGCCTTCGGCGAACCGATGGACGCCGATGCGGCGATGAAGCTGCTGACCGAAGAGCAACGCCTGGAAGCGGCGAGCTGAGAAACGCCGCTATCGTAAAGTCAGTATGGCGTCATTGCCGGGCTTGACCCGGCAATCCATCACTCTCCGCAAAGAGTCTTCGAAGAGCACCGCATCGGCGCGCGTGACGCGCGCGATGGATGCGCGGGTCAAGCCCGCGCATGACACCGGTTGTAGGGGATGCGGGGTCGTTCGCGGGCGATGACGCCCGTGTGGCGCGGGCGCCGAGCTTCTTAAGCGTGCCCCGCCTCGGCGGACAGCATCCCCGGCTCGATGCCGAGCTTGTGGAGGGCGCGGTCGTATTTGTCTTCGATGTCGTCGCCGAAGATCAGGTCGGCATCCGCGTCGCAGTGTAGCCAGCCGTTTTCTTGGATTTCGTTCTCGAGCTGGCCGGGCGCCCAGCCGGCATAGCCGAGCGCCAGGATGGCGTGCTTCGGCCCGGTGCCGCCGGCGATCGCCTTGAGGATGTCCACGGTGGCGGTCAGACAAATGCCGTCATCGATCGGCAATGTGGCGTCCTTGATAAAGAAGTCGCTCGAATGCAGCACGAATCCGCGGCCGGTCTCGACAGGTCCGCCCCTCAGCACCTTCATGGACTCGGCGTGATCAGGAAGCTTGATCTGCTCGGGCTTCTCGACGATGTCGAGCTGCACCAGCAATTCGGGGAAATCGATGCTGCCCGCGGGGCGATTGACGATGATCCCCATGGCGCCTTCCGATGAATGCGCGCAAATGTAGATCACCGAGCGCGCAAAGCGCTCGTCTTCCATCACCGGCATCGCGATCAGGAGCTGGCCGTCGAGATAGCTGGGCCCATCGCCGCGCGCCTTGCTGGCGGCGGGCTTCTTGGCTGCGCCGGACTTCGGCCTTTTGGATGCAGTCTCCATCAGGGGATCCTCGCGTTGCACCATCATCCTGATATCGGGTGCCGATCCTGTCAATCAATCTCGGGACGCCGAATAGTCGCGGTTTCACCGCCATTTCAGTGGCCCCAGCCTCGCGCAAACTCTAGATACGCCAGATGACCGCAATCGTTCCGTCTCGTGCCGTTCTGTTCGCCGCCGCCGTGCTCGCGGCCACCGCCTGCGGCGCCCGCGCCGACGACGTGTCGCCATGGGTTACCGAGCAACATTCCGCCGTCCGGCTGCTGGCCGGCTCACGTAGCGGCGGCGTGCTGCTGGGTGGGATTGCCTTCCAGTTGCAGCCCGGCTGGAAAACTTACTGGCGCACGCCGGGTGATTCCGGCGTGCCGCCGCGGTTCGACTTCTCCAAATCGGAGAACGTCGAGGCGGTGACGATCCTATGGCCGGCACCGCAGGCGTTTCCGGATGGTGCCGGTGGCACCTCGCTCGGCTACAAGGAGCAGGTCGTACTGCCGCTGCGCATCGTGACCAAACATGCCGACAAGCCGGTGACACTGCGTCTCACTGTTGACTACGCGGTGTGTGAGAAGCTGTGCATTCCGGTGGTGGCGAGCCCTGAGCTGGAATTTGCCAGTGTCGCCTCGACCCAGGACGGTGCGCTCGCCGCGGCGCTCGACACCGTGCCGGTGCCGGCGAGCGTCGGCGACAGCAACCCGGTGACGATCCGCGACGTCGTCCGCAAGGGCGACAAGGACGTCGAAGTCGATGTCGTCGCGCCGACCGGCGCCAAGGTCAGCCTGTTCGTCGAAGGCCCGACGGCCGAATGGGCGCTGCCGGTGCCTAAGGAAATCAAGGGCGCCCCAGCCGGCCTGCGGCGCTTCAGCTTCGCGCTCGATGGATTGCCGTCGGGCGCCCAGGCGGCCGGCGCCGCGCTGAAGTTCACCCTGGTCGGTCCCGACAAGTCCTACGAGTTCAACGTCACGCTCGAATAACCCGGACGCGCGGATCAGCGCGCGCTCCGTCGCTTACGGCCGAGACGGCCGAGCCGATCGGCAAGGAATTCCGACAGCACCTCGACCCGCGCCGGCCGCGGACCGCCGGGCGGCGTCACCAGATGCACCGCGCTCTCGCGCTGGTGCCAGCCATCTAAGATCACTTCGACTTCGCCGGCCGCGATCGCATCACCGACGATGAACTCTGGCAGATCGGCGATGCCGAGCCCGGCGATCACCGACGGCAGCAGCGCCTCGCCGTTGTTGACCCGCAGCGGCCCGCCCGGCCGCACCGCGACCTGATCGCCGGCGTCGTTGGTGTAGTGCCAGGTGTTCGGCGTCGACAGATAGGCGTAGCCGAGGCAGCGGTGCTGGGCGAGATGCATCGGATGCGTCGGCCGGCCGTGCGCCTGCAGATAGGATTTCGACGCCACCGTGTAGCGCGGCATCGCGCACAGCCGCCGCGCCACCAGCGAGGAATCCGGCAGCGTGGCGATGCGGACCCCGGCATCGAAACCGTCGCCGATCAGATCGACCATCGCGTCGGACAGATGCAGATCGATCGAGACGTCCGGATAGGCGGCGAAGAACTCGGGCAGCAGCGGCGCGATCACCTTGACGCCGAACGTCATCGGCACCGCCAGCCGCACCAGGCCACGCGGTGCCGCGGATTGCGCCAGCGCTTCGGCCTCGGCGGCCTCCCCGTCGGCAAGCAGCTGGGCGGCACGCTCGGCGAGCCGGTGGCCGGCATCGGTCAACGCCAGCCGCCGTGAGGTGCGGTTGAACAGCCGCGCGCCGAGCCGAGCCTCCAGCCGGGTCACCGCCTTGGAGACCGTCGCCTTCGACAGCCCGAACTCGGCCGCCACCGCCGCGAACGAGCGCAGCTCGACCACCTTGGCGAAGATCGCCAGCGCTTCGAAGTCCGGAAGCTTGCTCATGGTACCGCTCCGGGTCGTTTTCAGAAACAATGAGTTTCGATCATTTCTATTTATGAAACGATTGGGCATCCTTATTCAAGAGCCAACGCAAGTCACTGGCGCCAACCCGGCGCCCGACATGAGGAGGCTTCAATGATTGAACTCCGTCCCTTCGACCGGCTCGGCGGCGCCGACCATGGCTGGCTCAAGGCCAAGCATCACTTCTCGTTCGCCAGCTACTACGACCCCAACAACATGGGCCACGGCGCCTTGCGGGTTTGGAACGACGACGAGATCGCCCCGGATACCGGCTTTCCGCCCCATCCGCATCGCGACATGGAGATCATCACCTACGTGCGCGACGGCGCCATCACCCACCAGGACTCGCTCGGCAACAAGGGCCGCACCCAAGCCGGCGACGTCCAGGTGATGAGCGCGGGTTCGGGCGTCCGGCACTCCGAGTACAACCTCGAGCCGGAGACCACCCGGATCTTCCAGATCTGGATCGAACCGACGCAAGGTGGCGGCCAGCCGACCTGGGGCTCCAAGCCGTTCCCGAAGGCTGACCGCTCCGGCAAGCTCGTCACCATCGCGTCGGGCTTTGCAACCGACACCGACGCGCTGCCGATCCGCGCCGACGCGAGGGTGCTGGCGACGACGCTGAAGGCCGGCGAGACGGCGACCTACGACGCCGAGAAGGCGCGGCATCTCTATCTGGTCCCGGCCGTCGGCAGCGTCGAGGTCAACGGCGTCCGCGTCAACGCTCGCGACGGCGCCGCGATCCACGGCGAGGCCAAGCTCACCATCACGGCGCTCGCAGACGCCGAGCTGGTGCTGGTCGACGCGGCGTAAGGCCGTGCAGCCTTTCGTCACCCACAAACGTCATGCGCGGGCTTGACCCGCGCATCCATCCTACTTCGCAACTGTTCTCACGAAGAGGATGGATGGCCGGGTCAAGCCCGGCCATGACGGCTAACTAACAACGCAATCACTCCCCACCCCATCACCAACCAAACGGAGACTCCCCATGGCGAAGGTTCTGGTTCTTTACTACTCGGCTTACGGTCACATCGAAGCGATGGCCAACGCGGTTGCCGAAGGCGCGCGTGAGGCCGGCGCGCAGGTCGACATCAAGCGCGTGCCCGAACTGGTACCGCCGGACGTCGCCAAGGCGTCGCACTACAAGCTCGATCAGGCTGCGCCGGTCGCAACTATCGAGGACCTCGCCAATTACGACGCGATCGTCATCGGCACCGGCACCCGGTTCGGCCGCATGGCGTCGCAGATGTCCAACTTCCTGGACCAGGCCGGCGGCCTGTGGGCGCGTGGCGCGCTGAACGGCAAGGTCGGCGGCGCCTTCACCTCGACCGCGACCCAGCACGGCGGCCAGGAGACCACGCTGTTTTCGATCATTACCAACCTGCTGCATTTCGGCATGGTGGTGGTGGGCCTCAACTACGGCTTCGGCGACCAGATGCGGCTCGATCAGGTGACGGGCGGTGCGCCCTATGGCGCCACCACGATCACCGGCGGCGACGGATCGCGCCAGCCGAGCGAAACCGAACTCGCCGGTGCCCGCTACCAGGGCAAGACCATCGCCGAAACCGCCATCAAGCTGCACGGCTAATGACACAAGGGAGGCGTGGCGGGGCGCTCAAGCGCACCGCGCCACGCCTTCCACCCAATTCAATGCAGATGCATGTATCGCATGCCTGCTGCGCTGCAGCGGGGCTACTGCGCCCGCTGCCTCGGCCCCATCTCACATATTGCTAGTGGGGAGACGACGACATGCTCGAGATGGTGTTCATGCTTCAATTGGCGCGCAGCCCGCTGCAGGCGATGGCTAAGCGTTTAGTTTGCAAGAGCCTCAGCATCGCGACCTATGGCAAGCGGCAGTGCCGAAGCTGCACCGGCGCCACGCCGCCGGACGCGGACTGATTTCCACGGGAGTCACCTGAACTTAGCCCGCGCATCAGCGCGCAGTTCAAGCAGCTTTCTCTTTGCCGAATCGAGCGGCCCCGCGCCCTGTGAGGCGTTCATCCGTTTCCCCCTCGGACCAGAAACCCGTCATTGCGAGCGTAGCGAAGCAATCCAGGAGCTCCGTGCACCGAGCCCATGGATTGCTTCGTCGCTTCGCTCCTCGCAATGACGGGCATGATTTCGCGGCGCGGCGGAACGTTGATCGCCGCGAGCGATGGCGGGCCGCGAGCAAGGCCGCAACCCGAATGCCGCTACATCAGCTTATCGAGCGTCAGCGGCAGATCGCGGATGCGCTTGCCGGTGGCATTGAACACGGCGTTGGCAACCGCCGCGCCGACGCCGGTGATGCCGATCTCGCCGATGCCGCGGGCGCCCATCGGCGCGCGCGGATCGGGAATGTCGGTCCAGATCACGTCGATCTCCGGCACGTCGAGATGCACCGGGATGTGATACTCGGCCAGACTCGGATTCATGATCCGGCCGTTGCGCTCGTCGAACTGCGTCTCTTCCATCAGCGCCAGGCCGAGGCCCATGATGATGCCGCCACGGAATTGACTCGCTGCCGTCTTCGGATTGAGGATACGGCCGCAATCGTAAGAGCCGAGGAAACGCCGAACACGGGTCTCGCCGGTGACGCTGTTGACGCCGATCTCGCAGAACAGCGCGCCGAACGAGTGCATCGACCAGTGCATGGTTTCGAGCGGCGCCGAAGCGCTGCCCTCGGCCGAGACGTGATCGCGGCCCGAACGGGTCAGGATCGACACGTAGCTCTCGTGACGCGACGTGTCGTCAAGCTTGGCGAGGCCGCCATTCACTGTGCCGACCTCCTCGGCGCTGAGGCCCGCCAGCGGCGAGTCGTTGCCGGCGAGCTTGAGCAGTTCCTTGATCAGCACGTGATGCGCGGCGATCACCGAGGCGCCGATCGACGCGGTCTGCTGCGAGCCGCCGGCCAGCACCACGCCGGGGAACATCGAGTCGCCATAGGCAAACGTCACCTGATCGCGCGACAGGCCGAGCCGTTCGGCCACCACCTGGGTATGGGCCGTCGCCGTACCCATGCCCATTTCGTGCGCGGCGATCTCGACCTTGGCGCCGCCGTCGCGGGTCAGCGTGATCCGCGCCGCACCGCCCGGCATGCGGTGATACGGATAGGTCGCGGTGGCGCAGCCCATGCCCACCAGCCACTCGCCGTCGCGAACGCTGGCGGCGGTCGGATTGCGCTTCGACCAGCCGAAGCGTTCGGCGCCGGCACGCCACGCCTCCGCGATATGCCGCGACGAGAACGGCGTGCCCTTCAGCGGATCTTCTTTCGGCTGATTGAGAATGCGCAGTTCGACCGGATCGATGCCGAGCGCCACGGCCATCTCGTCGATCGCCGATTCCATCGCGAAGGTACCGACGGACTCGCCCGGCGCCCGCATGAAGGTATTGGCCAGCATGTCGAGGTGTACCGTCTCGACGTCGAGCTTGATGTTGGGCGAGCCGTAACTACTCATCGTCGGCAGGATGAACGGCTCAGGAAACGCGTTCTGGCGCGAGGTCGGGGCGGTGCCGGTGTGGATCAGCGAGACGAAGCGACCATCCGGCTCGGCGCCGATCGCGAAGCGCTGCTCGGTGAGTGTGCGGCCGCCGATCAGCCGGTACACGCCCTCGCGCGACAACGCGATCCGCACCGGCCTGCCGGCGAGCTTGGCGGCCGCAGCGCCGAGCACCTGATGCTGCCATAGACACTTGCCGCCGAAGCCGCCGCCGACGAACGGCGAGGTGACATGGACCTGCTCCTCGGCAATGCCGAACACATCCCCGAGCGACCACGCGGTGTGCTGCACCGCCTGCGAGGCGTCGTGCACGATCAGTTTGTCACCTTGCCACATCACCGTGGCGGCGTGCGGCTCAATCGCATTGTGATTGTGCCGCGGCGTCGAGTAGCGGCCATCGACTCGAACCGGCGCTTTGGCAAACGCCGCTTCGGCGTCGCCTTTCTGGGCCTGGAGCGGCTGCCCCATGAACAGGCCGGGCTCGGTGCCCTTGGCCTTGGCAGCGGCATAACTGGTCAGCGCGGGTTCTGCCTCGTAGGTCGCGCGGATCAGCGAGACGGCGTAATCGGCCTGTTCCTGCGTGTCCGCCAGCACCACGGCGATCGGCTGGCCGTTCCAGTGGATACGGTCGTCCTGCATAATCGGCAGATTGTCACCGCCGCCAGCCTTCTCGGCCGTCATGAACAGCGGCATCGGCTTCATCCGCGGGGCGTTGCGGTGAGTCATCACCAGCGCGACGCCCGGCGCTGCTTCGGCCGCGGCGGTGTCGAGCGTGGCGATCCGGCCCTTCGGCACGGTGCTGAACATCAGCGCGGCATAGAGCATACCGTCGAGCGCGAACTCAGCCGCGAACGGCGCGGCGCCGCGCACCTTCAGCGGGCCGTCGATCCGCGAGATCGATGCTCCGATTGAGCCGTGTTTGGCGCGGATCAAAGGATCGGGATCGCCGCCCGGCATCCAGCTATCGGGCGCGAGCGCGACGGCTTTCTCCATCGCGTCCATCGCGGCACCGCGCACGGCTTGTTTGGCTTCGTTGATGATGCTCATCGGGCATCTCCTGCGAGTTCGCCGAGGACGGCAGTGATCGTTCGTTTGGCCAGTTCGATCTTGAAAGCGTTGTCGCGCAGCGCGACCGCATCGGTGAACTCGGCTTCGGCGGCCGCGCGGAACGCATCCACGGTGGCCTCTTTGCCGCGCAGCGCCTGCTCGGCCTTCAGCGCCCGCCACGGCTTGTGTGCGACGCCGCCGAGTGCGAGCCGGACGTCCTTCACCCGGCCGTCTTCGAGCTCGATCGCGGCCGCGACCGACACCAGCGCGAACGCGTAGCTCGAACGGTCGCGCACCTTGCGATAGGTCGAGCGCGCGGCGATCGGCTGCGCCGGCAGTTCGATCGCGGTGATCAGCTCGCCGGGCTGCAGCACTGTCTCGAGGTCGGGCCGATCGCCCGGCAGGCGATGGAAGTCGGCAAACGGCAGCGCCCGCCTCCCGCCGTGCCCTTCGACATGAACCACCGTATCGAGCGCCGTGAGCGCGACGCACATGTCGGAGGGATGCGTCGCCACGCAGGATTTTGACGCCCCGAGAATTGCGTGATTGCGATTGAAGCCTTCGATGGCGTCGCAGCCCTGCCCCGGATTGCGCTTGTTACAGCGCGAGCCGGCGTCGTCGTAAAAGTAAGTACAGCGCGTCCGCTGCAGCAGATTGCCGCCGACCGTTGCCATATTGCGGATCTGCGCCGAGGCACCCGCCAGTATCGCGCGCGACAGCACCGGATAGCGCCGGCGAACGGCGCGATGCTCGGCGAGCGCGGTGTTGCGCACCGCCGCGCCGATGATGAGGCCACCATCGTCGCGCTCGGTGATTTCCGCCGGCAGGCCGGTGATATCCACCAACGCCGCCGGACGCTCGATCGTCTCGCGCATCAGGTCGATCAGATTGGTGCCGCCGCCGAGAAATTTGGCCTGCGCGGCGCCGCCAAGCCGCAGCGCTTCGGCGACGTCGCCGGCGCGTGAGTAATCGAAGGGAGTCATTCGGCAGCCTCCGCATAGGTGTCGCGGATCGCCGCGATGATGCCGTTGTGCGCGCCGCAGCGGCACAGATTGCCGCTCATGCGTTCGCGGATTTCGTCGTGAGTGGGCGCGATATGGTCGGCCGCCAGATCGCGGGTGACGTGGCTCGGCACACCGCGCTGCAGTTCGGATGCCATGCCGATCGCCGAGCAGATCTGCCCCGGGGTGCAGTAGCCGCACTGGAATCCGTCGTGTTCGATGAACGCCTGCTGCAGTGGATGCAGCCCCGCCTCGCTTGCGAGACCTTCGATGGTGGTGACGTTGCGGCCAGCGTGCTGCACGGCGAGCGACAGGCAGGACACGATGCGTTCGCCGTCGACCAGCACCGTGCAGGCGCCGCAGGCACCCTGATTGCAGCCCTTCTTGGTGCCATGCAGGTTCAGCGTCTCGCGCAGCAGGTCGAGCAGTGAGACCCGCGGATCGGCGGGGACCGGACAGTCCACTCCATTGATGCGGATCGCCGCGGCAGGCGCGACAGTTCGATCAGCGGTCATATGACCTCCTTGAGGACGGGATGAAGCAACGCGCGCGGATCCGTATTCGCGCGCACATTGTGCGGAACGGAAAAATCGCTAACCGCCGAGCGGCTTATTAGTTCGGGGCGTTGGTTGGCGTGGCCGATGCCGCGTAGCCCGGCAGGCATCGATGTGAGATAACGGACCAGCAACTCCTTATACGGAACATTGTTCCGTTTATCAAGAGGTATTCCTGTGCCCGAAAAGCGGCCGCGCAAAGACACCTCAGCGGCCGGTACGCCGCGTCGGGTCCGGGCGGACGCGCAGCGCAATCTGAAGACGCTGCTCGAAGCGGCCCTGGCGGTGTTCGCGACGGCAGGCGTGGATGCGCCGGTGCGCGACATCGCCGAGAAAGCCGGCGTCGGCGTCGGCACGCTATATCGGCACTTCCCTCAGCGATCCGATCTGATCGTGGCGGTGTTCCGCAACGAGGTCGATGCCTGCGCCGACGCAGCCGCAGCCCTGGCAGCCGACTATTCGCCGCTCGAGGCGTTGTCGCGCTGGATGCAGCGCTATGTCGACTTCATCGCGACCAAGCGCGGTTTGGCGGCGGCGCTGTATTCGGGCAATCCGGCCTATGACAGCCTGCCAGTCTATTTCGAACAGCGGCTCCGCCCCGCGCTGCAATCGCTGCTGGATGCAGCCGGCGCGGCCGGCGAGGTTCGCCGCGACGTCGACCCGTTCGATTTGCTCAAGGCAGTGGCGCAGCTCTGCAATTCGGCGCCGGGCGGTGACCCCGACCACACCAGCCGGATGGTCGGGTTGCTGCTCGATGGCCTGCGCTACGGGGCAGCTGGCAGCAAGGCCAGACCAGGTTTTTGAGGAGACGCCTGCGGCCGGCGCCGCTGGGTTTCCACCCCAAACGAAAAAGCGGCCTCCGCAAGGGAGGCCGCTGGCCGTCTTAATCGTCATCGTGCTCGATGATCACACGGCGGCGGGGTTCTTCACGGTATTGCCGGCGAACCACGACGGTCTCATCGGGCTCACGCTCGCGATAGATCCGGCGCTCGCGCACGTACCGATCCTCATGGCCGTAATACGGGCCGTGACTGGTGCCGACGGTGACACCTGCCGGCCCCACTCCGATGCCGACTTCATCGGCGCTGGCCGGCGCAGCGGCGGCGGTGGAAAGAGCCGCCAGCGCGGCGGCGGTGATGGCAATCTGCTTGATCATCGTGTCGCTCCATGCCGAATGGCGATGTTGAGCCAATTCGTCGCAGGCAGCTTCGTTCCGCCAAAGCAAAGCGGCTGCCGAGCGGGCAGACACGAGATCGGGGAAGATGGAGTTCGACGATGCTGGGGAATGGTGGGCGCGACAGGGATCGAACCTGTGACCCCCTCGATGTCAACGAGGTGCTCTCCCGCTGAGCTACGCGCCCTCAGATCGTCTTCACGGGTGGCGTCCCTATATCGGCTCCGAGCCGGTCAGGCAAGGACACCAAAGCAGGATTTCGACGCCAATTTTACGCGGCCAGCATCTTATTCACTTCGCTGACCAATTCCCGCAGGTGCACCGGCTTGGCCAGGACCTTGGCGTTCTTCGGCGCGTCCGAATCGGAATTCAGCGCCACCGCGGCGAATCCGGTGATGAACATGATCTTGATGTCGGGATCGAGTTCGGAGGCGCGGCGCGCCAGCTCGATTCCGTCCATCTCCGGCATCACGATGTCGGTCAGCAGCATTTCGAACGGCTCTTCGCGAAGCCGCTGGTAGGCCGACATGCCGTTGTCGAACGAGGAAACCTGGAAGCCGGCGTTTTCCAACGCCTTCACCAGGAAGCGGCGCATGTCGTTGTCGTCTTCGGCGAGGAGAATTTTGTGCATGGTGGCTGGAACTTCAAATCCGGGCGAGGAAAACCGATCGATCCAGTTAGACCGAAGTCTGGTAAATTTCGGGTGAAATTCCCGTCGCCCATCAAGTGAGGAAGTGGGGATAATCCTGCGCCCGATCGGGCTCTGAATCAACAAATCCGCAAGCGGGCACTTTTGTTCGGCTCCGGCGTTTTCGACACCGCTCTCTGGAATGATTTTGCTTGGCAGCGCCGGCCCTATTGCCGACAATACCGCTCACCAAATCACCAGATGCGCTGTCGCAGAGGCAGGAGACGGGCGGATTTGACGAGTGGCGGACGACGATGACCGAGTTCGACGGTGAGTTCTCCCCCGCCTTCGAGATCGCCGAACCGGCGGTCTGGCGCGCCCCGATTATTTTCAATTCGCCGCATTCCGGCTCGGTCTATCCGAACGCCTTCCTGAACGCCTCGCGGATCGATCTCGAAGCGCTGCAGCGCTCCGAAGATTCGTTCATGGACGAGCTGATCGGCCACCTGATCCACGACGGCTTTCCGGTGGTGCGGGTGCATTTCCCCCGCTCCTATATCGACGTCAATCGCGAGCCCTACGAGCTCGATCCGCGGATGTTCAACGGCCGGCTGCCGAGCTTTGCCAACACCCGCTCGATGCGGGTCGCCGGCGGGCTGGGCACGATCCCGCGCGTGGTCGGCGACGGCCAGGAGATCTACCACGAGCGCATCCATATCGACGACGCGCTCGGCCGGATCGAGACGCTGTACAAGCCGTATCACCGCGCGCTGCGCCGGCTGATCAACCAGGCGCACCAGCAGTTCGGCTCGGTGCTTCTGGTCGACTGCCATTCGATGCCGTCGGTCGGCATCTCGCGCGACGAGCCGAAGCGACCGGATGTGGTGATTGGCGACCGCTACGGCACCAGCTGCTCGCCGCTGATCGCCGCCGTGATCGAAGAGACGATGGCGGCGCGCGGTTATTCGACCGGCCGCAACAAGCCTTATGCGGGCGGCTTCATCACCGAGCATTACGGCAACCCGGCCACCGGGCTGCACACCGTCCAGGTCGAGCTCAACCGGGCGATTTATATGGACGAACGGCTGCGGCTGCGCAGCGACCGCTTTGCTACCGTAGCCGAGGATTTCAGCCGCCTCGCCGAGAGGCTGTCCGAGATACCGCTGGACGATCTCCGCCCGTTTCAGGCGGCTGCAGAGTAGCTGGCTGGCGGACCCAAGTGCCGTTTTGCCGCTTATCCGCGTCAATCGGCGAATCGCGCTCCTAAATTCACGGGAACCGATTCAGCCGGAATTAACGTGGAACCCGCAATCTTCAGTTGTGAACCCCAAACCGCAGGCTATCCTGGGAGAACAACGTGAAGCGTCTTGTTCTGAAATTCTTGTCGGAAGAATCCGGCGCCACCGCCATCGAATACGGTCTGATCGCCGCCGGCATCTCGCTCGCGATCATCGCCGCAGTCACCGGGCTCGGTGACAAACTGAATTCCACTTTCACGTCGGTGAAAGACGGCCTCACCGGCGGCGGCTAGCAGACGGTCGATCGCGTCAGGACTGCACCTTTAAGAAGCCGGGCTCCACGGCTTCTCAACGGCGTTCTCACCTGCCGCTCTCCGACCTGATGCAGGCCGAGAGAGGGATGGTGCGGCCGAGAACCGCCGACGAACACCGGCGATCAGGTGGCTGCTGGCGAAGCGCAAGCGGCCACCGAAGAGCAGACAGCGCCGCTGGCGCTGCCGAGCCTCGATCCAAAGAAAAGACAATCCAAAAAGAAAAAAGGGCCGCTTGCGATGGCAAGCGGCCCAAGTCTAGGGAGGAAACGCCCAAGGAGGGCAGCGATAGCGCGAGGCGCTACCGCACCGCAACAATATGCGACCGCGCCGCACAAAGCGCAAGTGTTTTCAGGCGATTTTCCATGCAAAAAACGCATGTCAGAGCACCGTCCACGCCGCGGAACTGCTGAAATTATTTGAGACAGATCAATGAGATGAATGAGGTCGCGACCAAAGCCCGCACCGCATCCTCGGGCGATTCCGAGCGGTCTTGTCGCACCTAGTTCCCGCAGCGCCGCTAGCCGCTTCAAAGCTGTGAGTGCGGCTTATTGCCGATGATTCAGACTATGGACCGGGAGTCACCCGCCATAATAAAGGAGCAAGGGTTCGGCCGCTCCCGTCTAAGATGGTGGCGCGGTTCCATGTCCCGCCCGCAATGCTCGCAAAGGATCGCTCCGTGACGGTCATCGATTTCGCCGCCTTTATCGGCCGCCTTGCGACCTCGTCGGGCGACACCATCCTGCCGTTCTTCCGCACCACGCTGACGATCGACAACAAGCAGCCCGGCCGCGATTTCGATCCGGTGACCGAAGCCGATCGCGCCGCCGAAGCGGTGATGCGCCGGCTGATCAAGGCGAGCTTTCCCCAGCACGGCATCATCGGCGAAGAGTTCGGCAACGAGCGCGAAGACGCCGATTACGTCTGGGTGCTGGACCCGATCGACGGCACGAAGTCCTTCATCGCCGGCTTTCCGGTGTGGGGGACGCTGATCGCGTTGCTGCACAAGGGCGCGCCGGTATTCGGCATGATGCATCAGCCTTTCATCGGCGAACGCTTCTCCGGCGACAATGGTTCGGCGACGTACAAAGGCCCGTCCGGCGAGCGCAAACTCGGCGTACGCCGATGCGCCGCTATCAAGGACGCGGTGCTGTTCACCACCTCGCCGCTGCTGATGAACGACAGCGACCGCGGCATTTTCGAGAAGGTCCAGGCCGAGGCGCGACTGACCCGCTACGGCGGCGACTGCTACTCCTACTGCATGCTGGCCGCCGGGCAGCTCGATCTCGTGATCGAAACCGAGCTGAAGCCCTACGACGTCGCCGCGCTGATTCCCATCATCACCGGTGCCGGCGGCATCATCACAACCTGGGACGGCAAGCCGGCGCAGAATGGCGGCCGGATCATCGCGGCGGGCGACAAGCGCGTGCACGAAGCCGCAATGAAGATCCTCAACGCCTGAACCACGCTTTAGCGGTCATACCCGCAGTCCTTCGATCAGCGCCCGCAGTACAGCGAGGCAGCTCTCGCGGTCGCCTCCTTGCGCTATTTCGAGCGCGGCGCGATCGAACGCGGCGCCGAGCAGCTTCGCGGCCGCCTCGACCGGAATCGGCGCGATCGCCTGCTGTTCGATCGCCGCCGCCAAGCCCTCCTGCAGCGTCCTGACGCCGTGCCGCGCATCGATGGCATCGGCCTCGGCGCGGCCGAGCACCGCGGGCGCCTCGATCAACAACAGTCGCGTGCGGCCCGGCACGGCCATCGCAGCCAGATAGGCTTCCCCCCCGGAGATCAAAGCCTCGAGCGGTGGGCCGTCAGCAGCGCCAGCCTCGACCTCCGTGGCGACGGCCGCGGATTCGGCCTCGACGACCGCCCGGAACAGCGCCTGTTTGTCGGCGAAGTGGTGATACAGCGCACCGCGCGTGACGCCCGCGGCCTGCACCAGATCCGGCGTGCTGGTCTCCGCATAGCCGCGAACCACGAATGCCTCGCGGGCCGCTGCGATCAAGGCCGCCTGGGTGGCACTGGCCCGTTCGGGGTTGGTGCGTCGCTTCGTCGCCTTCATACATACAGCCTGCATGTTTTATACATACACACTGTATCTTTTTGTTGGTGAGGAGGAAAGCGATGCGATCGACCAGCTACTACCCGGTGATCATGACGTCGAACGTCGCCGCGACGGCGGCGTTCTACTGCCGGCATTTCGGCTTCCGTCCGCTGTTCGAAGCCGACTGGTACATGCACCTGCAGTCGGCCGAAGATCCTGCCGTCAATCTGGCGATCCTCGACGGCCAGCATGCGACGATTCCCGAAGCTGGCCGCGGTCAGGTGTCAGGCCTGATCCTGAACTTCGAAGTCGACGATCCGGACCGCGAGTATGCCCGGCTACAGCAAGCTGGGCTGCCGATCCTGCTGTCGCTGCGCGATGAGGATTTCGGCCAGCGCCATTTCATCACAGCCGATCCGAACGGCGTGCTGATCGACATCATCAAACCGATTCCGCCGAGCGCGAACTACGCGGCGCAGTATGCAGGTGGCGCCGCTGCCGCACAGCCATGAGCGAAGCACGGGTTGCGTGAGGCTCGGCGAGTGTGCAATCTGCGGCAGTGTTCGATCCATTTCTCCTCATCATCGCTGCGGTCTTCGCGTTCGCCGGCTTCATCAAAGGCGTGATCGGTCTCGGTCTGCCGACGGTGTCGATCGGACTGCTCGCCGTCGCCATGCCGCCGGCCCAGGCGGTCGCCATTGTGATCGTGCCGGCGATCGTCACCAACATCTGGCAAACCTTCGCCGGCAGCTATCTGCGGGACATCCTGCGCCGGCTGTGGCCGCTACTCCTCGGCACCGTGATCGGCATTCGCCTCGGTGCCGGGCTGATGACCGGCCCCTATGCCCGCTACGGGTCGCTGGTGCTCGGCGTGCTGCTGGTCGCTTATGGCATTCTCGGCCTCAGCAAACGCAGCTTCCACGTCGCGCCGAACCGCGAGAAATGGATCGGCGGTCCGGTCGGGCTGATCACCGGGGTGATCTCGGCGGCGACCGGCGTGCAGGTGATTCCCTCGATGCCGTATCTGCAGGCGATCGGGATGGAGAAGGACGAGCTGGTCCAGGCGCTCGGCGTGTTCTTCACCACCGCGACGCTGGCGCTGGCCGTCAACCTCACCGACGCGGGCCTGCTGTCGACCGCCACCGCCCTGCCGGGCCTGGTCGCGCTGGCGGCCGCGTTCGCCGGCATGTTCGGCGGCCAGGCGGTGCGCACCCGGATGCATCCAGACACATTCCGGCGCTGGTTCCTGATCGCCCTGATGGGGCTCGGCCTGTATCTCGCCGCCACCACCCTGGTGAAGCTAGTCGGCTAGTAGCGCGTCCTCGGTCAGGCGCGCGACAGCGCCACCCGGATGCCGAGCGCCACGAACAGCGTCCCGAGACCGCGATTGATCCAATGCAGCACCGAGCCGGAGCGGCGCAGCCGATCCGCCGCCCGCGCCGCGAAGGCCGCGAGCGCCAGGCAATACAGCGTGCCGTTGACCACGAAGATCAGCCCGAGCACCAGAAACGCCAGCGCCTTGTTGGACGCGTCGGCGGCGACGAACTGCGGCAGGAAGGCGAGAAAGAACAGCGCCACCTTGGGGTTCAACACATTGGTGAGCATGCCCTGGCGAAACACCGAGCCCAGCGACAGCGTCGGGGCAGCGCCTGCGGTTGCGGTGAAATCGCTCGGCTTCGACAGCAGCATGCGCAATCCCAGCCAGATCAGATAGGCGGCGCCGACCCATTTGAGCCCGCTGAACGCCAGCGTGGACGCCATC
>NZ_QTKI01000189.1:0-8803 GCF_010820945.1 Rhodopseudomonas sp. BR0C11 | reverse complement strand
CATCGGATCCTGGACGATGATCGTCTCCGGCCGTGTCCAGGCTTCGGCGAGCCGGTTGAGGTCCTGATGGTGATGATACGGATTGCCGCCGGCCCAATACACCAGCCGGGTGTCCGGATAGGTCTGGGTCTTGCCTTCATAGGTGAAGGTTCCGCCGGGGTTCAGCAGCATGTCGCTGATCCGCGCCACCGGAATGAAGCTGTCGATCGGCCGCGTCAGCTGTGAAATCGCCGGCGACTTGCCGATGTTGAACGGCGAGCCGACGCCGCCGAGCGACGCGTAGCCATAGCCGACACCGCCGCCGGGCAGGCCGATCTGGCCGATGATCGAGGCAAGGCCGAGCGCCGACCAGAACGGCTGCTCGCCGTGATGCGCGCGCTGCAGGCTCCAGCTCACCGTCAGCATGCTGCGGGTGTCGACCAGACGCCGCGCGAGCTGACGAATGCTCTCGGCATCGAGGCCGCAGATCTCCGCCGCCCACGCCGCATCCTTGCGGACGCCGTCGGCGGAGCCGTCGAGATACGCGATCAGTTGATCGGCGCCGCTGGTGCAGCGGTCGAGGAAGTCGCGGGCGTGCCGGCCTGCCAGCACGATCTCGCCGGCGAGGCCGAGCATCAGCGCGGCGTCGGTGTTCGGACGGATCGGCCACCATTCGGCGCCGACCCACTCCGGCAGATCGTCTTTCAGCGGCGAGACATGCACGATGCGGATGCCGCGATCTGCGATCTTGCGCAAATACGACTCGACGCGGTGGATGCCGATGCCGCCGGCTTCGGTCTGCGCGGTGCGCGGCGACAGCGCGCCGAACACCACCAGCGTCTCGGTGTGTTCGGCGATGGTGTCGAGCGTATTGGCGCGGCCGTCGCAGGCGTCCGAGCTGCCGAGCGTGTGGCGCAGGATCACGGGGCCTGCAGCGATCGAATAGGTGTCGACGTGACGGGTGAAGCCGCCGACCAGATTGAGCATCCGCTTCAGCAGCGAGGAAGCGTGGTGCAGCCGGCCCGAATTGGTCCAGCCATAGGAGCCGGCGAAGATCGAGGCGTTGCCGTAAGTCGTCGAGACGCGGCGGATTTCATCGGCCACCAGCGTCGTCGCTTCGTCCCAACTGACCGGCACGAACTTCTCGGCGCCGCGCTTGCGCCGGTCGCTGTGCTCTCGTTTCTCCAGCCAGCCGGCGCGCACCAGCGGGCGCGGCACGCGGCGCTTGGGGTTGGCCCATTCCGGCACCGAGTGAATGATCGGCGACGGCGCGGGATCGTGCGCGAACGGCTCGACGCCGACGATGCTCCCGTCCAGCACCAGCAGCGTATAGGCGCCCCAGTGGCTGCAGTGCGGGATTCGCTTGATCTCACTCACGCGCCGTCTCCGTAGGATGATGGCCGGTCGGCTCAGGATGCTTGCGACAGCGGCTGTGCGATCTCGCGCCGCATCTGCGCGGCGAAGTCCGGATAGGTCTCGGCGACTTCGTCGTAGACGCGCTCGCGCAGCAGCTTCAGCACGTCCGGATCGGGCAGCGGGGTCTGTTCCGGCACGTCGTCATGCGCAAACTTGAAGCCGGTCGCTTCCTTGATGGCGGTGAGGTCGTAGCCGGGATGCACGCTTTGCAGGTCGAAGCCGCGGCGGTCCTTGTCGAAGCGGAACAGCGCCTTGCTGGTCAGCAGCGCGATCGGGCCGCCGGTACGATACACGCCGTCGTCGCTGACGCCCGGCGCGCTGATGAAATCGACTTTCTCGACCATCGCGCGCGGGGTGTGCTCCTCGCGGAACAGGATCACGCGCGGCACGACGTAGTACAGATAGGCCGATCCGAACGAGCCCGGCCAGCGCACTTGCGTCTGCGGATACTCGCCGGTGCCGACCAGATTGATGTTGCCCTGGCCGTCGATCTGGCCGCCGCCGAGGAAGAAGGCGTCGATGCGGCCCTGGCCGGCGCAATCGAACAGCTCGGCCGAACCGTTGGTGAAGAAGTTATGCTCGACCGAGCCGAGGATCGAGATCCGCGGTCCGGTCTCGCCGGCCTGCTGCTTCAACGCCCGCAGCAGCATCGCGCCCGAGGCCGGAATCGGCGAGGAGGCGCCGACCGCAACATGGCGAACGCCGTCGAGCAGCTTGGCGATGGTGCAGATCAGGATCTCGCGCGGATGAATGTCGGTCATCAGGCGGGCTCCATCTGCGTCGTCGTCATGTATTCGGCAAAACCTTCGGCGGTGCGCGCCGCGCGGGCGTAGCGAACGAGTTCCTGGGTGTCGGCCTGATATTCGCCCCACAGCCCGTAGGGCCACGCGCCCTTCGGCGCGAGCGCGACTTCAGTGACATAGATCGCCGGCAGCACGCCGGCCGCGGTGATCTCGTTGGCGAGCAGGCTGTCGTCGACGATCCGCTCGACGGTCACCAGCGTGATCGCCGACGCATAGGCCATCGCCGCGAGTTCGCGGCGGCGGCCGATCCAGACGTTGCCGAAGCGGTCGGCCATTGGGGCGTGGAAGATCGTGACGTCCGGCTTGATCGCGGGGATCAGCACGACGGGATCGCCGCCGTCGGCCAGCGGATTGTCGATCACGCGCCAGTCCTTGCGATGCCGCAGGATGTCGCTGCCGATCAGGCCGCGCATCGGCATGAACGGGCTGCCCTTCTGCGCCGCCATCAGGCCGGCGTGGATCGCCGGGCAGGTCGCGTCCATCAGCTTGATCGAGCCGTCCTTGACGGCTGCGTTGAACCGCGGCGCGCCGCCGGCCTCGCCGAGCGTCACCGCGCTGGTCTCGACGGTGCGCACCAGGCCCGAGCCGATCAGCTGATCGACCTGAAGGCCGCCGGTCGGCACGCAGATGAGATGGAGGTTGCCGGTTTTGCGCTCGATGATCGGACGCGTCATCGCCATCGAGACGCCGGCATAGTCGACCGGCACGGCCAGCCGGATTCCCGGCTCCACATACTTCGCCAGTCCGCGAAGATCGCTCGCCACGATCAACCTCCCGATTTTGTGTTCTATATTGTAGAACGTCTTTCCAAATAAAATTAGTCGCGCATCCGATCCTCTGTCAATGCCGATCGTATTGCTGCGTGGCGCTTCGGCGCATCTGCATGACGGCTCGGCGCGCGCCACCGCGTCGCAGCGCACGTTCCCCGACTTGACAAGACCAAGTCGCCCGCCAAGAATAATTGGAATAGCGTTTCATAATATAGAACGACGAAGTCGGGAATGATCAGGGAGGGAACGATGGCCGAGCCAGTGGCTCTGCGCGCAGGGAGTTTCGGCGCGCGAGGTGCAGCATCGCAGGCCACGCAAACGCGGCAGGCCATCGGCTCCAGCATCGCTGTGCGCGAAGCCGAAAAGCGCTACGGCCAGTTTCACGCGGTCGACCGCATCAGCCTCGATATCGAGCCCGGTGAATTCATCACGCTGCTCGGCCCGTCCGGCAGCGGCAAGACCACGCTGCTCAATCTGCTCGCCGGCTTCCAATCCCTCGACGGCGGCGAAATCCTGGTCGACGGCAAGCCGGTGCATAACGTGCCCACGCACAAGCGCGGCTTTGGCATGGTGTTCCAGAGCTACGCGCTATTTCCCAACATGACGGTGACGCAGAACGTCGCGTTCCCGATGCGGATGGCCGGTGTCGATCGCGCCACCACCGCGCGGCGCGTCGCCGAGACGCTGGAGATCATGCGGCTGTCGGCGCACGCCAACAAAGCGCCGTCTGAAATGTCCGGCGGCCAGCAGCAGCGCGTCGCGATCGCGCGCGCCATCGTGATGCGGCCCAAGGTCGTGCTGATGGACGAGCCGCTCAGCGCGCTCGACCGTCGTTTGCGCGAATCGATCCAGATCGAAATCCGCGATCTGCACCAGACCATCGGCAGCACGATTCTGTTCGTCACCCACGACCAGGGCGAAGCGCTGACCATGAGCGACCGCATCGCCGTGCTGGATGCCGGCAAGATCGTGCAGATCGGCCGGCCGCTCGACATCTATCGTCACCCCGCCAATCGGTTCGTGGCCTCGTTCGTCGGTGAGAGCAATCTGATCGAAGCCGAGATCATGCAGAAGCGCGGCACCACGGTGACGCTGAAGAATCGTTCGGGCTATGTGTTCGAAGCCGAGAGCCGCGATGCGATCGACGTCGGTCGTGTCACCGTGCTGGTCCGTCCGGAGCGCATTGCGATTGCGGACGAGCCAAATGCAAATTCGACGCCGGTGACGGTGACCTCGGCGATCTTCCTCGGCGAGACCCTGCGCATCGAGGCACAGATGGAGAGCGGCGAGACGCTGCTGGTGCGCTGCCCCGATAGCGCCAAGCGGCCGCTGCCGAATATCGGCGATCGTCTGCATGTGAGCTGGGGCCCGGAAGACTGCTGGGTGCTGGCATGACGACGCTCTCGCTGACCGACGAGCCGCGGCGTCAGCCTTCCTCCAGTCTGGCGATGAAGCTGAAGAACCCGGCGCTGCTGCTGCTGCCGGCGGTCGCATTTTTGGGCTTCATCTATTTGCTGCCGTTGATCGATCTGATCCGCATCAGCATCAGCGGCCCGAGCTGGCTGACTTACTTCCAGCGCGTCTTCGCCGTGCCGCTGTATTGGGAATCGCTGGTCCGGACCATGCAGATCTCGGTCACGGTGGCGTTCCTGTGCCTGCTGTTCGGCTATCCGACCGCGCTGCTGATCCATCGCACCCGTGGTCTGACGCGTGCGTTGATCGCGACCGCGATCGTGCTGCCGTACTTCATCGCGATCCTGATCCGCACCTACGCCTGGATGGTGCTGCTCGGCCGCACCGGCCCGGTCAACAAGCTGCTGGTCGCGATCGGCGTTCTGGGCGAGCCGGTTCAGCTGCTGTTTCATCGCGGCACCGTGCTGCTCGGCATGACTGCGGTGCTGCTGCCGCTGATGGTGCTGACGATCTATTCCAGCGTGTCGCGGCTCGATCCCGGCCTGACGCGTGCGGCGCTCGCCTCCGGCGCCGGACCGATCGCGGTGTTCTGGCGAGTGTTGCTGCCGTTGACGTTGCCCGGCATCGGCGCCGGCTTCCTGCTGGTGTTCGTCGCGGCGATCGGCTTCTTCATCACGCCGACGCTGCTCGGCGGACCCGGCGACCAGATGTTCGCCATGCACATCACCCAGCAGGCAGATTCGGTCACGTCGGAAGGCTTCCTACAGGCGCTCGGCGTCGTGCTGTTGCTGATCACGCTGGCGGTGGTGGCGATCGCCGGCCGCTTCCTTGGCCTCGAGTTCATCTGGGGCGGCCGCAAGCTGACCGAATCCACCCCTGCAAGCCCGACGCATGTCGCTGCGAACGATCCGGCGCGCCGCACCATCGGCAGCAGCCTCGCTGATACGATCGGTTGGCCGCTGCTGCGGCTGCTCGGGATGCTGCCGACCGGCGTCGGCACCTGGACGGTGCGACTGATGGGCGGCGTTGTCGTCGCCGTGCTGATCCTCCCCATCATCGTCGTGATGGTGATCTCGTTCAGCAGCGCCAGCTATCTGACCTTTCCGCCGCCGGGCTTCTCGCTGCGTTGGTACGAGCAGTTCTTCTCCGACACCAACTGGATGCGGGCGTTCTGGACCTCGGCGCTGATCGCGGCGGTGTCGGCCTTGATCGCGGTCGGGCTCGGCACCAGCGCGGCGCTCGGCATCGTCCGCGGCAACATCCGCGGCAAGTCGGCCATCATGCTGCTGCTGGTCAGCCCGATCATCGTGCCGCCGGTGGTGCTCGGCCTGTCGCTCTACAGCCTGTTCCTGAAGTTCGATCTGATCGGCTCGGTGTTCGGCCTCGCCGCCGCCCACGCCATCGGCGGCCTGCCGATCGTGGTGGTGATCCTGGCGGCCGCGCTGCAGGGCGTCGACAAGCGGCTCGAACAGGCGGCCGCGGTGCATGGTGCTTCATCGCTGACCGTGCTGCGGCTGGTGACCCTGCCGGCGATCGCACCGGGCCTCGCGGCGGCGACGTTCTTCGCCTTCCTGCATTCGTTCGACGAATTGGTGCTGACCCTGTTCCTGTCGAGCGCACAGCTCAAGACGCTGCCGCTGATGCTGTGGGGCGACATCAACTACCGGCTCAATCCGGTACTGGCGGTGGTCTCCACGCTTGAAGTTCTGCTGGTCGTGGGAGGGCTGTTCCTCGCCCGGCCGGTGCTTGCGACCTCGCAAAAAGCGAGCTGACGACAAACAATCAAACCACGAGGAAGACGCACGATGTTGGGACTGAAACGCTTCAGACTGCCGGCCTTGGCCTCGGCGGCATTCATCGCCCTGGGAGCGGCGACCGCCTCCGCCCAGAGCAATGTCGTCATCATGCAGGATCCGGGCGGCGGCTACGGCGATGCGCTGCGCAAGGTGATGTACGACCCGTTCGAGAAGGAAACCGGCATCAAGGTCGTCACCGTGCAGGAAGCCCGCAGCGGTCCGCGCATCAAGGCCCAGGCCGAAGCCGGCAAGGCGCAGTGGGACCTGACCTTCATCTTCGATCAGGAAACCAAACTGCTCGGCGACTGCTGCCTGGCCGACATCGATTATTCCAAGCTGTCGGAATCCGCGCACAAGACCCTCGCGGCGATGCCGGATAATCTGAAGCGCAAGAAGGGCGTCGCGCTGCAGGTGATCGGCGTCGGTCTCGTCTACAACAAGGACAAGTTCAAGGGCGACAAGGCTCCGCAGACCTGGGCCGACTTCTGGGACGTGAAGAAATTCCCCGGCCGCCGCTGCATGCCGGCGTGGCCGCGCTTCACCTTCGAAGCCGCGCTGATGGCCGACGGCGTCACCAAAGACAAGCTGTATCCAATCGACATGGATCGGGCGCTCAAGAAGCTGAAGGAGATCAAGCCGCACGTCGTGAAGTGGTGGACCACCGCCGCGCAGCCGCCGCAGCTGATCCTCGACGGTGAAGCCGACATGTGCCTCGCCTACACCGGCTCGATGAGCAAGCTGGCACTGGAAGGCGCTCCGATCGATCTCACCTTCAACCAGGGTTTCGTCTATTACGACTTTTTCTCGATTCCAAAAGGCGCGCCGAACTACGACAATGCTCTGAAGCTGCTGTCGTGGCGTCTTGATCCGAAGCGCGCCGCGCAACTGACCTCCACCTTCCCGGTGGCGCTGCCGTCGAAGGTCGTGTTCGATGCGGCGACCGACAAGAACATTGCGCGATATTGGGCCAACAACCCCGACAACGTCGCCAAGGCGATCGAATGGAGCCCGGATTTCTGGGGCGCCAAGTCGCCGGCGGGGAATTCAACCAATGAAGAATACGGACAAGAAAAGCTGAACGCGATGCTGGCCCAATAAGGCGACTCGCAGCAAACTCCGACCGGCAGTCACGACTGCCGGTCGTTATTTCCAACAAAGAGATATTGCCCCGGCCGCCTGAATGGACAAAGCTTTCATCAAGGGACTTCGACTGCTCGAGACCCTTGCGCTCAGCGATCAGCCGCGCGGTGTCACCGACCTCGCCAACCAGCTCAAATTCACCAAGAGCAACGTGCACCGGCTGCTGGCGACTTTGCAGTCGCAAGGCTATGTCCGCCAGATCCCGCCGCACAGCACCTACGAGCTGACCACCAAGCTTTGGGAGCTCGGCCATCACGTCATCCAGCGCATGGATCTGGTGCGGATCGCGCGGCCGGCGATGACCAAGCTGGCCGAGGTCACCGGTGAAACGGTCCACCTGTCGGTGCTCGACGGCACTGAAGTGTTGTACGTCGACAAGATCGAAAGCGCCCATCACATCCGCGCCCACACCAGTGTCGGGATGCGCGCGCCGGCTTTCACGGTCGCGACCGGCAAGGCCATGCTGGCGCAGATGCCGGACGATTATCTCGAGATCCTGCGCCCGCATCTGAAGCGCTATACGGATTCGACCCGCACCACGATCGAGGACCTGCGCGAAGACATCCGCACCATCCGGGCGCAGGGCTATGCGTCGGTGCTGCACGGCGAATGGCGCGAAGGCATCGCCGCCTGCGCCTGCGCCATCATCGGCCGCTCCGGCGAACTGATCGGCGCGATCGGCATGTCCGGCCCGGACATCCGCGTCAAGCGCAAGCAGATCAAGGAATACTCCGCCCACGTCATGGAAGCCGCCCGCACCATCGGCCTGGCGCTCGGCCATGGCGGGATGAAGTAAGGGCTTCGTCGCTCCGCTCCTCGCAAGGACGAGCGGAGCGACTGGTGTTCGGCGCGATCAGCGCCGAGATGCGCCGCTGCCGCTGTGGATCACAGACTGCGCTTCACGAAGCTGTCGATCGCGGAAGCGATCAGGTCCTTGTCGTTGTCGATCGTCGCGACGTGGTAGGAGTTGTCGAGCCACAGCGTCTCGATCCGGCTGGAGCCGACGTGGTTGGCGATCACGGTCGCGTTGGCCGGTGACAGCACGTGGTCGACGCGCGAGTTGATCACCAAGGTCGGGCACTTGATCCTCGGCAGCAGCGCGCGGGCGGTGGCGGCCAGCCCCATCACCTGCTTGACGCAGGTCACCGGGACCTGATCGTAGGCGAGCTCCTTGGTGGTGGTGTCGACCATGTCCGAGCCGATGCCGGGGACGAATTCCGGCAGGCCGCGCGCGTAGGCCAGCCCGGCAAGGTCGGGCGAGTCGATCTGCACCGCGGCGTTGATCGGCACGACGCCGGCGACCTTGTCCGGATGTGACGCCGCCAGATACAGCGACAGCGTGCCGCCCATCGACAGTCCGGCCACGAAGGTCTTGTCGCATTTGGCGGACAGCTCGAGCAGCGCGTCCTCGGCACAGTTGACCCAGTCATTGGCGGTGGTTTTGGCCATCGCGGCCGGCGAGATGCCGTGTCCGGGCAGCCGCGGG
>NZ_QTKI01000188.1:0-8807 GCF_010820945.1 Rhodopseudomonas sp. BR0C11 | reverse complement strand
TCGGACATAGGGCTGGCTCAGCGCGTCGAGTAGCTTGACGCCAAACGGTGACAATCGGACGACCGCGACATTGGGATGCAGCTCGGCTTCCATCCGCAGCGTCGCGTTTTGCCAGTAGGCGGCGAGATCGAAATCGGCCGGACGCGTGAAGCGGTCGTCGAGCGGCGTGCAGTCGAGCACGCGCGCGATCCGGTAGGTTCGGACGCTGCCGTCGACCTGTCCGGCGAGATACCAGCTGCCGCCCTTCAGCACGAGGCCGAGCGGGGCGACGCGGCGGCGCTTCTGGCCGCGCCAGCTCTCGTAGCGGATCTTGATCAGCGTGCCGCGCAGCACCGCGGCGGCGACGGCGCGCAAGTGCTTCGGTTGTTCGGCCTCGCCGAACCAGCCGGGTGCGTCGAGGTGAAAGCGCTCCTGCATCCGTCCGGCGTCTTCGCGCAGATTGGCCGGCAGCGCGGCCATCAGTTTGTTCTGCGCGGCGATCATCGCCGCATCGAGACCGAGCGCGGCGGCGGGGCCGGGCAGGCCGGCGAGGAACAGCGCGCCGGCTTCGCTCTGCGACAGCCCGTTCAGCCGCACGCGATAGCCGTCGAGCAGCCGATAGCCGCCGTCCGCGCCGCGGTCGGCATAGACCGGCACGCCGGACGCAGAGAGCGCGTCGATGTCGCGATAGATCGTGCGCACCGATACCTCGCAGGCCTCGGCCAGCTCCGGCGCGGTGACGCGGCCCTTGGCCTGCAGGGTGGTGAGGATCGACAGCATTCGGCTCGCGCGCATGTTTCATTTAACCATACCTGACAGAGGATGTCAGGTATGGGGCTGTAAGCAGGTGTCATCGCCGTCCAGCCGCGGAAGACCCCGATGACCAGCCCGAACCGTGTCACCCTGTTCTATTCGCCGCAAACCCGCGCCACCGGCATGCGCGTGCTGCTCGAGGAAATGGGAGCGCCGTACGATCTTCACGTCCTCAACATGAAGGCCGGCGAGCAGCGCCAGCCGGCGTACCTCGCGATCAATCCGCTCGGCAAAGTGCCGGCCATTCGTCATGGCGATGCGCTGGTGACCGAGCAGGTCGCGATCACGATCTACCTGGCCGATTTGTTCTCACCGGGCGGTCTCGCGCCGGCGCTGAATGATCCGCTGCGCGGTCCTTACTTGCGCTGGATAGCTTACTACGGTTCGTCGTTCGAACCGGCGGTGGTCGACAGGTTCATGCAACGCGAGCCCGGGGCGACGGAGATGTCGCCCTATGCCGACTACGATACGATGCTCGGCGCGCTCGAAGCGCAGCTTGCGACCGGACCGTATCTGCTCGGCGACCGCTTCACCGCCGCGGACGTGCTGTGGGGGATTGCACTCAACTGGACGCTGAGTTTCGGCCTGGTGCCGAAGAGAGACGTGTTCGTGCGCTACACCGAACGGGTCACCGCGCGACCTGCGTTCCAGCAGGTCGATCAGGCCGATGCCGCGATGGCGGCGGAGCATGCCGCAGCCGTCGGTGATTGAACGGGCGCGGATCGCTCGCGCTGTCGGCCGGTTGATTGACGAGCGCCAGGGGCGGCCGTGAGGCGGCAAGATCGTCGTGCAGGCGGCAAGACTTGCCGCCATCCGGCCACGCGGCGCCGCTCGCCCGGCGCCGCAATGCGCTGCGGCGGTTGACGAAAACGGCCGCCGCCGGGATGGCATGTCGGTTGCTTTTGAGTGTGCTCGACCAAGCACGTTTGAAGGCGCGTCATGAACATTTCTGGAGTTGGGTCATATGCGGCCTCACTGGTGGCCGCCTCGCGCAGCAGCGCCGGCGCATCGGCCGTAGCCGCATCTGGGGAGAGTGCGGCTGCGACCAGGTCGGGCAGCGGCGGGGTGCAGAAGACCGACTTCACCCAGATGACCCATCAACAGCTGTTCGACTGGATCAACAGCAAGATCGCCAGCGGCGAGATGAGTTTCGACGAGAGCTCGACCTTCGTCAGCATGACGGTAAGCATGCCGGTCGACGGCTCCTCCTTGGCGCCCAATGGCACGCAGAAAGTCGATTTCATGCAGTCGGTGCGCAGCGGCATGGAGCGGGCCTTGCAGACCAACGACACCGACCTGTTCGCCCGCCTACAAACCGCGCTGCAAACCATGCAGCGGTTTCAGGGCGAGGTCCGCGGCGTGAACATCACGGTTTGAGACGTCGTTCTTCCGGGATGTGCTACTGATCGAGGCTGCCCAGACGGACCGACAGGACGCGGAAGATGATGCACCCACGCAAATCCGACTTTCCGGTTTCGGGTGTGCGCCGCTATCTCGAGCCGGGGCCGATCGTGTTGGTGAGCTCGCATTGGCGCGGCGCGCACAACGTCATGACGCTCGGTTGGCACGTCGTGCTGGAATTCACCCCGTCGCTGATCGGTCTGATGATCTCGAGCGGCAACCACTCGTTCGAGATGATCCGCGGCTCCGGCGAATGCGTGGTCAATCTGCCGACCACGGCGCTGACCGATATCGTCGTCGGCATCGGCAACACCTCGGGCGCCGAGATCGACAAGTTCGCGCATTTCGGGCTGACGGCGGAGAAGGCGACCGCGGTCGCCGCGCCGCTGATTGCCGAGTGCCACGCCGCGTTCGAATGCCGGCTGCACGATGATGCGCTGGTCGACCGATACAACTTCTTCATCTTCGAAGTCGTCAAAGCCCACGTCGCCGCCCGGCCGAAACATCCGCAAACGCTGCACTACACCGGCGACGGCGTATTCATGGTGGCCGGCAAGACCATCAGCAGGAAATCGCTGTTCCGGCCGGGGATGCTGTGAGTCCGGCGGCGCCAGTCAGGGCGCCGAAACGTTTGTGAGACCAGCTGCCTTGGCGGTGCGGATTAAGCGTTGATCGAACGTGACGAAGCCATCGCAGGCTTCCGCGCAGCCGAGATGCAGGGCATCGGCGAAATCCATTCCGGCCTCGACGCGGTCGAGGGCGGCGGCGACCAGCGCTGGGTCCTCAAGCGTGACGCTGGGCAATCCGGCGAAGCTGCGGAGCGCGTGACATACCGCGGAACCATCGAACCCGTAGGCGCTGCGCAGCACCCATTCTGTCTCGAGCATCACGGTCGTGGGGACGAAGACGTCCTCGCCATCGATGGTGGCGCGGGCTCGGGCGGATTGCATGGGATGATCACCGGTCAGATACCGGACGATCAGATTGGTATCAATCGCGCGTATGACGACGCCGTGCTTCCGCGGCAACCGCGGCGGCCATGTCGTCCAGCGACTTCGGTGGCCCGTCGAAGCACAGCGAGGCGTAAACCTGGTCCGGCCGGGTCGAAGCGAAAAGCGGAGCAGGGCGCAACAGCACGCCGTCAGGCGTCTCTTCGACGGTCAGTCGGGTGCCGGCCGGCCACTGCCGGCGCTGCCGGATCGCCTTGGGCAGGATGACCTGCCCCTTGGTCGAGACTGTCGTCGTCAGCTTGTCGGCCGGTACTGCCATTGGTCGTGCCCTGTAAGACGAACGTAAGATAGGGCGGGCTTTGCCGGTCGACAAGCCAGAGCGATGCCGGAGGATGGCCGTAGCCGTTCCCCAGGGCGCGGTCACTCAGCCCAGATGATGCACCTGTTGCGGGCCGTAGACCGGGGTGGGGAGGCCTTCCATCCGGGCTTTGAGCTGCAGCGCCAGGAACTGCGAGTAGTGGCGCGACTGGTGTAGATTGCCGCCGTGGAACCACAAGCCTTCCTGTTGGGTCGGCTTCCACATGTTGCGCTGCTCGCCTTCCCACGGGCCGGGGTCTTTGCGGGTGTTGGAGCCGAGGCCCCAGACTTTGCCGACCTTGTCGGCGACCTCTTTCGAGATCAGGTCGGCGGCCCAGCCGTTCATCGAGCCATAGCCGGTGGCATAGACGACGAGATCGGCCGGCAGCTCGGTGCCGTCGCTGAGGATCACGGAATGTTCGGTCAGGCGCGTAACGTCGACGCCGCTCTTCAGCTTGATGCGGCCGTCGGCGACCAGTTCGGAAGCGCCGACGTCGATGTAGTAGCCCGAGCCGCGCCGCAGATACTTCATGAACAGGCCGGAATCGTCGTCGCCGTAGTCGAGCATGAAGCCGGCCGCTTCCAGCCGCTTGTAGAATTCGGCGTCGCGCTCACGGATCGCGTTGTAAATTGGGATCTGGAATTCGTGCAGGATCTTGTACGGCAGCGAGGCGAAGATCAGGTCGGCCTTGGCGGTGGTGATGCCGTTCTGCACCGCCTGCTCGGAGTAGAGCCCGGCGAGCCCAAGCTCCATCAGCGAGTTCGACTTGACGATGTGGGTCGACGAACGCTGCACCATGGTGACGTCGGCGCCGGCCTCCCATAGCGCCGCGCAGATATCATGCGACGAATTGTTCGAGCCGATCACCACCGCTTTCTTGCCCTTCCAAGCATCCGGCCCGGGATGCTGCGAGGAGTGGTGCTGATCGCCCTTGAACACGTCCATGCCTTCGAATTTCGGCATGTTCGGCTTGGCCGACATGCCGGTCGCCAGCACCAGCTGCTTCGGCTTCAGCGTGATCTCCTGGCCGTCGCGCTCGACCACCACGGTCCATTCCTTGGCGGCTTCATCGTAGGAGGCGTGCTTGCAGACGGTGGAGCCCCAGTAATTCAGCTCCATCACCTTGGTGTACATTTCCAGCCAGTCGCCGATCTTGTCTTTCGGCGCGAACACCGGCCAGTTCGGCGGGAACGGCAGATAGGGCAGGTGGTCGTACCACACCGGGTCGTGCAGGCAGAGCGACTTGTAGCGCTTGCGCCAGCTGTCGCCCGGGCGCTCGTTCTTCTCGATGATAATGGTCGGCACGCCGAGCTGGCGCAGCCGCGCGCCGAGCGCGATGCCGCCCTGGCCGCCGCCGATGATCACGCAATACGGCTGGCGGGTGATGCCGAGTTCGGCGGCCTCGGCATCGCGTTCTTCCTTCCAGGTTTTGCGGCTGGGATCGGCGCCGTGCTTGACGCCCATCGGGCGCTGAAAGCCTTGCGGCTCTTCGAAGCCTTTCAGTTCGGCCATGGTGGTGAGCAGCGTCCAGATCCGGCCGTCCTTGATGCGGAGATGGCCGACGCCGCGGGCGAGCGCGGTGTCGAACTGGATGAAGCATTCGACGATTCCGTCGGTCTCGGCGGCGTCCTCGCCGTCGGCGATCCGCCAATGCGACGGCTTGGTATCGGCGAGCCGCGCGGTCAGCATGTCGCGGACCTGATCCTTGCCTTCCATCGTCTTGATGTTCCAGGTGAAGGCGATCAGGTCGCGCCAGTAGCAGTCGGTCTGAAACAGATCGACCGCGCGGTCGATGTCGCCGGCGCTCAGCGCATCGTCGAGTTGTCCGAGGAGCGTGGTGACTTTGCCGTTCGGTGAGGTGTCGAGCATGCTGGTCCTCCCATGGGCTGTTGTTTTGACAGCATTGTTGCGTCGCGATGCGACGTCGTTTTTCGCGATGATACCATCGCGTCGATCCGAGGGGAGAGCGAAGCGAGCCAGCTAGTGAAGTTGTGATCAGTCGGTTGCTGCGATGCACGCAGCGGCGACAGCGTCTGCAATGCCCATGTGTGCGGATCTATTCGGTCTTGACGTCCAATTTGGGCGCGCCGGTGTAGTTGTAGACGTCGTGCAGCAATGTGAGGATTTCGGCGGCGATCGCGGCATCCGTCAGCGTCAGCGGATAGCTCTTGCTGTAGTTCGGCGCGCGGCCGGGCTCCTTGTAGCCGGCGGCGGTCAAGCGGGCGATGCGATCCGGATTCAGGACGGCGCTCAACGCCGCCCAGCTTTCGGCCGACGCGGCCTCGCAATACAGCGCCACCGGCGGCGTTTCCGGCATGCACTGGATGTAGCCGATGCCGCTGTCGAACACGGCATAGACCCGATGTGCTCGCGTTGACATGTCGCCCGTCGCTCGCTTCCGCAGACGAAGGCTGCATCCGCCACAAGGTGGCCGGGCGTTCTTGTTTGTGCATATCTGGGGATGTGCTTGCACGGTATGCTTGCAGAATGCGCGTGCAAGCATTATTGTCAATCTGCAAGCATCGGAGGACGAAATGGTCGGCGAACCCAATCCAGACAAGGTGAAGGCGGCGCGAGTACGTGCTGAGGTGTTGTCGCCGGAGAGAAGGGCTGAGATTGCTCAAAAAGCAGCGGCGGCCAGATGGAGCGCAAAACTACCAAGAGCAACCCATCGCGGAAGTTTCAAAGAAGAATTCGGTATCGATGTTGAGTGCTATGTGCTGGACGACCAGCACAAAACGGCGGTCATCAGCCAACGCGGAATGGCTGCAACACTTGGTATAAACGTTACCAGCGGCGCTGCTTTTCCGAGATTCCTCGCTAGCCGATCGATGGCTTGGGCCGTTGACGCAGAACTGAAGCAAAAAATCGAGAATCCCCTTAAATTTCTTGGGGGCACTGGTGGTGTAGAGCAGCCTCCAAAGCCGGTTTACGGCTTTGATGTGACACTGCTAATTGACGTTTGCAACGCGATTATCAAGGCCGAGTCTGCCGGACATCTTCGGGCGGAAAGCCACAAGGGAGTCGCGCGCCAAGCCCACATCATCCTCTCAGCGTCGGCGAAGTCCGGTATCCAAGGGCTGGTGTACCGGCTCGCTGGATACAATCCGACTGCCGAAGAAGTCATCGCCGCGTTCAAGCTATATGTTCAAGAAGAGGCCAAAAAATACGAGCCTGAGTTTCCGAATGAACTCTATGCGGCTTGGTATCGACTTTATAAAATTCCGCCTCTTGCTCGGGGGAAGCCATGGCACTTCAAGTATTTGACAGTTAATCACATCTATCATCCGTTGGCGCAAAGCAACGGGAAGGTTCTTGAACTTTTGCGGGCGCTGAAGTCTCGAGGCGGAGACCAGAAAGCGAAGCTTTTCCAATTTCTCAATCAGATTGGTGCTCGCGCTCTTCGCATTCAGCTTGGCCGCGTTCTCGAGATGGCGGAATCATCTCCGAACAAAGATGCGTACGAGCGAAAGATTGTTGAACGCTTCGGCGGTCAGAAAGAGTTCGAATTCATCATTCCGCCACCTGCTGAAACATTGGAGGCCGCCCATTGAGGCGGCCTTCGCTCTGATCAAAGGCGCTTCCGTTTCCCCACAACAATACCCCAATTCCCATTTGGATTGGGGCGCCGCCAATAGGGCCTGTGCATCGTATCCAGTGCAGCGCAAGCGTCGCCGAAGTCGGTATACTTTTTTTGGAATCCCTTGGGGCCAACCCAATACCCGCCGGCACGGCAGCAAGAGACACGGTCAAAAGTGGATCCATCAGCTGCGGTATAAACGTACATTCTGCAATTTCCTTCGCGACTTCACTGCGGCACCATCAATATAGCGGCGGATGATCGGGATGCAGGCGAGACAGGCTAGAAATTTTCTCTGCAAAGGGCACTCAACATCAAAGACGGCAGCATCCGACGGCACTTGCGGACCAGTGGAGTGAATGAATGCGCTGGGGAATCAAGCTTAAGTCACACCGGGCGCTTAGCCCCAGCTGCGCAGCCGCCGGAGTTGCGGCGTCTTCTTGTGCTGATGGTCGGCCATCCGGCCGAGCAGCGTATCGAGCTCGGTGATCGCCTTGAACAGATAGGGGCCCTTGTTCAGCATCACGCATTCGGCGCGTGCCGCCATCGCGGCGTCGGTCATTTCGCCCCGCGAGGGCGTGCCCTTCTTCACCAGATGTTCGAGCACCTGGGTGGCCCAGATCACCGGGACATGAGCGGCTTCGCCGATCCACAGGATCTCTTCCTGCATCTCGGCAAGCCGGGCAAAGCCGATCTCGACCGCCAGATCGCCGCGCGCGATCATCACCGCGGTCGGCTGGCGCCCGGCCGCCTGCACCAGAATGTCCGGCAGGTGCGCGACCGCATCCGGCGTCTCGATCTTCAACACCAGCGACAGCTGGTGCCAGTCGTCGGGCCGGCGTTCGGCGAGCGCGGCCTGCAGCATCTTCACGTCGCCGACCGACTGCACGAACGAGAACTCGACGCCATCGGCATGGGCGGCGACGAAATCGAGGTCGGCGCGGTCCTTGGCGGTGAGCGCCGGGATGTCGAGCGGCGTATCCGGGAAGTTCAGGCCTTTCTCCGGCTTCAGCCGGAAGCCGGTGTCGGCCGTGGCGGTGACGCGGCCGAGCAGACCCCAGGCGGTCTTCCGCTCGATGCGGACGCACAGCTTGCCGTCATCGACGAACACCCGGGCGCCGACGGAGGCGCGGGTCAGCGGATCGGGAAGGGTGCATTCCACTGCGAAATGCTCGTCGTCGAGATCGATCCGCTCGAATTCGCCCTGCGCCACGATCGCCACCAGATCGCCGGTGACGATG
The DNA here is from genome assembly GCF_010820945.1 of Rhodopseudomonas sp. BR0C11. Lineage (NCBI taxonomy): Bacteria > Pseudomonadati > Pseudomonadota > Alphaproteobacteria > Hyphomicrobiales > Nitrobacteraceae > Rhodopseudomonas > Rhodopseudomonas sp. BR0C11. The sequence continues at coordinate 485 of NZ_QTKI01000188.1, read as the reverse complement.
CGGTCGCGGCCATCGGGCGTCCGCGCGGCGCCGGTGCGGATCTTCGGACCGGCGATATCCATCAGCACCTTCATCCGCCGTCCGGTGGCCTCCTCGGCGACGTGAAGGTGATTGATCATCCGCTGCCAGGCGGCGGCATCGTCGTGGGCGCAGTTGATCCGCACCGCCTCGACGCCGCGCTCGGCGAGCCGCAGCATGAAGGTCGGATCGTCGGCGGCTTCGGATGGGCAGGTGACCAGCAGGGCGGAGTGGCGGGCGCCCGACAGCGGTCCGAACAGCTCGGCGCTGCGGCTGGCGAGATCGTGCTCGCCGGCGAAGAACTGCTTCGACGACGGCCGCAGCATTTCCGGCTCGCCCGCCAGCGCCGCCAAAGTGGCGCGCACCGCGAGCAGCGTCGGCATCACCCGGCTTTCGAGCCGGCCGAGCGACGACAGCCCCAGCGCCATCAGGGCGTGCTGCAGCGGGCGCAGATCGTGGTGACGCAG
>NZ_QTKI01000187.1:0-8855 GCF_010820945.1 Rhodopseudomonas sp. BR0C11 | reverse complement strand
GGCGATTTGCTGAAGGATCCGGACGGCTACGGCCGGCCCGGCGGGCGGATGCCGAAGGGTATCCTGCTGGTCGGTCCGCCCGGCACCGGCAAGACGCTGCTGGCGAAAGCGGTGGCGGGCGAAGCCGGCGTGCCGTTCTTCTCGATCTCCGGCTCGGAGTTCGTCGAGATGTTCGTTGGCGTCGGTGCCGCGCGGGTGCGCGATCTGTTCGAGCAGGCCCGCGCCAAGGCTCCGGCGATCATCTTCATCGACGAACTCGATGCGCTCGGCCGTGCCCGCGGCATCGGGCCTTACGCCGGCGGTCATGACGAGAAGGAGCAGACGCTGAATCAGCTCCTGGTCGAGCTCGACGGCTTCGATTCCTCGACCGGCCTGGTGCTGCTCGCCGCCACCAACCGCCCCGAAATCCTCGATCCGGCGCTGCTGCGCGCCGGCCGGTTCGATCGCCAGGTGCTGGTCGATCGCCCGGACAAGGCAGGCCGTATCCAGATCCTCGGCGTGCATATGACCAAGGCGAAGCTTGCCCCGGATGTATCGCCCGAGCAGATCGCGGCGCTGACGCCGGGCTTCACCGGCGCCGATCTGGCGAACCTCGTCAACGAGGCGACGCTACTGGCGACACGCCGCAAGGCCGATGCGGTGACGATGCAGGACTTCAACAACGCGATCGAGCGCATCGTCGCGGGCCTCGAGAAGCGCAACCGCCTGCTCAATCCGAAGGAGCGCGAGATCGTCGCCTATCACGAGATGGGACATGCGCTAGTGGCGATGGCGCTGCCCGGCGTCGACCCGGTGCACAAGGTGTCGATCATTCCGCGCGGCGTCGGCGCGCTCGGCTACACCATCCAGCGTCCGACCGAGGACCGCTTCCTGATGACCCGCGAGGAGCTGGAGAACAAGATGGCGGTGCTGCTCGGCGGCCGCGCCGCGGAAAAGATCGTGTTCGGCCATCTGTCGACCGGTGCCGCCGACGACCTGATGAAGGTCACCGACATCGCCCGGGCGATGGTGACGCGCTACGGCATGAGCGAACGGCTCGGCCACGTTGCGCTGGAGAAGGATCGCCGCTCGTTCCTGGCGAGCGACCAGCCGTATTACGGGCCGCAGGAGCGTAGTTACTCCGATGAGACCGCGGCGGCCGTCGACGACGAGGTCAAACGCATCGTCGATGCCACCTTCGATCGCACCGTCAAGCTGCTCGGCGAGCGCCGCGACCAGCTCGAACGCTCGGCCCGCCGGCTGATGGAGAAGGAGACACTCGACGAGCAGGACCTGCGGGCGTTTGCCGGCCAAGGTGCGCGAGTGCCGCAATCGCCGGCCGATGCACCGGCCTGAGCCAGTGCCGACACGACTGATTAGCGTCGGCCGCCCGAGAACATCGGCGACTCGCCCGGCAGCAGATTGGAGCGGATGTCGCTGTCGGTGGTGCCGTTGTACTGGGTGTAGCCGGCCGACAACGACAGGCTGACGTTCGAGGTCGGCTTGATCTCGATTCCGGCGTTGACGGTGGTGGCCGCGGTGTTGCTGCTGGCGAAGCCCGGCGAGGTCAGCGAGGTGAAAACGTCGGGCTTGTACTTCAGGCTGTCGACGCCGCCGAACAGCGTCACCGGCATGTCGCCGACGCCCTTGAAGCGGTAGCCGTATTGCGAGCCTTCGGACGCGAGCGAGCCGAAATTGCCGAATGCGCCGGCGCCGCCCGGGCTGTTCCAGCCCAAGCCGCCGGCCAGCGGTGTCACCGGAGCGCTGTAGCTCCGTGCCACGAAGCCGCTGCGCAGCTCGCCATTCTCATCGGTCTCAGCAGTGAAGCCGGGGACGTCGCTCCAACTCAGCGCTTGCCAGCTCTCGGTCGCGCCGCCGCCGAAGCCGAACGGCCCGCCGGGCACCCAATAACGGATCGGTGCCACCTGCGCCTGGGCGGACGCTCCGGCGAGGAGCATCGCGGCGAGGGCGAGGCCGCACCGGGCGGCGACAGGAGAGATCCGGATCTGCGTCATCGGGCGGATTATACGGTCGTGGACGGGGCGGGGCCAGCCGGTTCTGCGGATCGCCGCAGCGCCGAGTTCCGAACCCCATCAGCCACTGGATGACGGCGGCAGCGTGGCGGCCGGCTCATTCCGGCAGGTCGGAGAACCGGGTCAGCCAGATCACCGGCGGAATGCTGGCGGCGACGATGATCAGAGCCGCCAGCGCGCCGTCCTCGAAGCTGCCGCGGCTGGCGTATTGGTAGATCGAGGTCGACAGGGTCTCGACGTTCAGCGGTCGCAGCAGCAGCGTCGCCGGCAGCTCCTTCAGGCAATCGACGAACACCAGGATCGCCGCGCCGACCAGCGCCGGGCGCAGCAGCGGCAGGTCGATCTTCCAGAGCGTGACGAGGCGGCCGGCGCCGGCGGCCCGGGCCGAATCGTCGTAGTCGCGCGGGATGCGGTCGAACCCGGCCTTCAACAGCCCGGTCGGCACCGCCAGGAAGCGGATCACATAGGCGGCCACCACCGCCCCGCCGGTGCTCATCAGGATCAGGCCGGGCGACGGATAGCCGAAGGAGCGGAAGATGTTGGCGACCGTGCCGTCGATCACCAGCACCGGGGTCAGCAGCCCGAGCGCCAGCACCAGGCCGGGCAGCGTGTAGCCGAGCTGGGCGACCGCCATGGCGGCGCGCGTCATGCGGGCCTCGCGCCAACGCGCGGCCAGCACCACGATCAGGCCGAGCCCGAGTGCGATCAGGGTTGCGAGCGCCGCGAGCGTCACGGTGTGCAGGGCGTCGCGCCACAGCGCCGGGTCGATCCCGATCGACAGGCTGCGGCGCAGGCTTTCGCCGATCAGATAGGCGGCCGGCAGCACGAAGCCGAACAGCGGCGGCAGCAGACAGGCCGTGGTTGCGAGGCCGCCCTTGAGGCCGCGCAGCCGCGTCCGCGACCGCAGCCGCGGGCTCTCCGCCGACAGCTCGACGCTGGCGTTGCGCCGGCCGATGCGCTCGATCGCGATCAGCAGCGCGGCGAAGCCGAGCAGCACCAGCGACAGCTGCGCGGCGCCGGCGAGGCTGCCGCGGTTCAGCCAGGTGTTGAACACCGACACGGTGAGGGTGCGGACGCCGAGATATTCGGAGGCGCCGATGTCGTTCAGCGTCTCGAGCGCGGCAAGCGCCACGCCGACTGCCAGCGCAGGCCGGGCCATCGGCAGCACCACTCGGCGCAGGATGGTGAAGCGGCCGGCGCCGAGCGTCCGGGCGGCCTCGATTGCATCGGTCCCCTGCGCCTGAAACACCGCGCGGGCCGACAGATACACGTAAGGATACAGCACTGCGGCGAGCAGCAGCATCGCGCCGGGCAGCGACCGCATCGGCGGCAGCCATTGCACCGCCTGCTCGGCCGGCATCGTCAGGCTGAGCGCGCGATGCACCAGCCCGAGCGGCTCGAACAGATCGACATAGACGTAGGCCGACAGATAGGTCGGGACCGACAGCGGCAGAGGTAGCAGCCAGATCAGCGCGGAGCGGCCGGGAAAGTCGTGCGACGACACCAGCCAGGCCGTAGCGGTGCCGATCAGCAGCGTCAGCGTGCCGACCCCGGCGATCAGCAGCGCGGTGTCACTCACCGCGCGCGGCAGCACATAGGCGATCAGATGCGACCACACCTCCGGCGCCGGCTGCAGCGCGATCAGCATCAGGCTGATCACCGGTGCGGCGACGAGCAGGGCAGTGAGGAGGGCGAGACCGAGGACGACGAGTTCGGTGTCGGACGCACTAGGCGCCGTCCTCATGGTGAGGAGGCGCGCAGCGCCGTCTCGAACCATGAGGACGTGATCTTTGGCTTCATCCTTCGAGACGCCCGGCTTCGCCCTCAGGGCTTCGCCGGGCTCCTCAGGATGAGGGAAGTCTGCCTGCGGTGGAGGTGTGATGACGTTCAGTTGTCGAATCCGACCTTGTCGACCAGCGTCGAGGCGGCCTTGCGGTTGGCGGCGATCTTGGCGATCGGCAGCGGATCCGGCTTCAGCTTGCCGTAGCCGGCGATGATCGGGTTGAGCGGCACGCCGGCGCGGATCGGATATTCGTAGTTGGCGTCGGCGTAGATCTGCTGCGCTTTCTCACCGGCGAGCCATTCGATCAGCTTCACCGCGTTGGCCTTGTTGGGCGCGTGCTTGGCGAGCACCACGCCCGACAGATTGACGTGGGTGCCGCCGCCTTCGAACGTCGGCAGCACGACGCGGGTCACGTCCGCCCAGGCCTTCTTGTCGGGATCGTTCAGCATCAGCGCCCAGTAGTAGGTGTTGCCGATGCCGAGATCGCATTTGCCGGCCGCGACGTCGCGCGCGGTCTCGCGGTCGCCGCCGGACGGCTTCTGCGCCAGATTGGCCTTCAGGCCGCGCAGCCATTCCTCGGCCTTGGCCTCGCCGTGCTTGGCAACGTAAGCGGCAAACAGCGCGTTGTTGTAGATGTGCTGGCCGGAGCGGATGCAGATCTTGCCCTTCCACTTCGGGTCGGCCAGCTCCTCATAGGTGATCGCGTCCTGCTTGACGCGATCCTTCGAGGCGTAGATCACCCGCGCCCGCATCGAGATGCCGGCCCACTGGCCGTTCGGATCGCGGAACTGCGCCGGCACGATTTCGTCGATTACGGTGGAGTTGATCGGCTGGCTGATACCCGCCGCTACCGCGTCGTCGATCCGGCCGATGTCGACCGTCAGCAGCACGTCGGCTGGGCTGTCGGCGCCCTCGGCCTTGATCCGCTGCTCCAGGCCCGAGATCACGTTGACGGCGATTCCGGTGTCCTTGGTGAAGGCATCGAACAGCGGCTGCACCAGCTTGGTCTCGCGGTAGGTGTAGACGTTGACCTGCTCGGCGGCCCCGGCGGCGAACGGCACGAAAACGGCGGCAAGTGCGAGGGCAGCGGCACGGAAACGGCTCATACGGCGGGCTCCTGACGAAAATCGAGAACGCTTGTCAGTAGCTCAGGCCATCAGGGCAGTGCAGCGGCGCAATGTCGCGATTAGAACTATTCCAGCCGGGGGCGCGGGCGGCGCCCGTCAGCGCAGCTGCTCGGCCAGCATGTCGCGCACCTTGCCGACCAGCGCCGGCTCGTCACGGCGCGGCGGAACCAGGCTGAATTCGACTTCGGGCAGCGGTGGCAGCCGGTCGCCCGCGGCCAGCACCACGGCGTCCGCCGGCACGGCCGACGCGTTGAGGCAGGTCAGCCCGAGGCCGGCGGCCAGCGCCAGGTGCAGTCCGCCGACGCCGGAGGCCGAGTGCATCACCGTATGCGGCAGCCGGTGCGCCGTCAGCGTGCGCGCGATGAAGCGCTGAAGCGAGCAGGTGTCAGGCAGCACGACGAGCGGCAGGACGCCGTCGTCGGGCATCACGAACGAGCGGTCGGCGACCCACAACAGCGGCTCGCGCCGCAGCTTGATCCGCTTCGCCGCGCTCCGCCGCGACGGACGGTCGAGAATCGCCATCGACAGGCCGATGTCGAACTCATCGGAAACCGCGGTCTCCTCGATCAGCGCGCTCTTGCGGATCGAGACGTGCAGCCGCAGATGCGGAAACTGGTCGCGCACGCGGCGCAGGATGCCGGGCAGCGCGCCCGGCCGAAAGTAATCGGTGATCGCGAGCCGCAGTTCGCCGGCGAGCTGGGCAGCGTGCATGTCCCGATAGGCGGCATCGCTCAGCGCCAGCAGTTGGCGGGCGTGTCCGATCAGACGTTCGCCGGCGGGAGTGAGGCTGGCGCCGCTCTTGCCGCGGCGAAACAGCGGTTGCCCGCACATCTCCTCCAGCTTGCGGATCTGCTCGCTGACCGCCGATTGCGACCGGCATAAGCGCGGCGCCGCCGCCGACAGGCTGCCGGTCTCGGCCACCACCACCAGCGCGTTGAGGAGATCGAGGTCGAACAGCCGGCTCATCATCCACCCGAAAATCAGATGGATGATATCGTATCTTCCCGTTTTTCAGGAGGAAAGAGACCGGGCATGATCGGCATCGACATCCACCACCAGAAAGCAGCGGACATGCCCGGCATCACCCTGACGGTTTCCCTCTCCCTCGACCCGGCGCTGACCGGACGGCTCGCTGCCGCGGTCGCCGAACTCACCTGCCGGGTGCTGCGCAAGGAACTCGATCGCACGGCAGTGTTCATCCGCCATCATCCGGCCGATCAGTGGTTCATCGCCGGCCGTGCGCTCAGCGATTGGCGCAAGAACGCGTTCAAGCTCGAGGTGACGATTACCGACGAGACCAACACCAAGGCGGAAAAGGCCGCGTATCACCGCGACGCGTTTGCGCTGCTGTCAGAGCTGATCGGTGACCTGCACCCGCACTCGAACATCCACATCATCGACTGCCGGGCGGCTGCCTATGGCTATGGCGGGGTCACGCAGGAGGCGTATGCGTATCGCGCGCCGGGCTGACAGCGGCCGGCGCGGCAACGGCTTCAGAGCAGCAGGTTGCCTGCACCGTTCTGGCAGGCCGGGCATTTGCACGCATGGAAATTGACTTCGGCGGCGACGTATTCGGCGCCACAATGAATGCAGGCGATCTTCAGATGCGGACGTCGATCAGCGCTGCAGCTGGCCGCCCGGGCGACCAGATACTGACCGAGTGCATTCTGGTCGCCTTCGGCGACATGATAGTTCGCACTCACGAGCATCCCCCGGATTGTGCATGTGCGAGATAGTCTAGCACACAGCCCTCGGGGGAATGCAATTCGAATAGCTGCAATCGAATCGCGCAATTCGGTGGCGCAGCGGTGTTGTAATGCCGAGAGTGAATCAAACCTTGCACGAATGGTATTCAGGCCATGAGGTCCGATCCATAACGGGGCTAACGCCGCCCCGCCTGCGCGCCGTTGGCATTGCCGTTGTCGTCGAGCGCGCGGCGCAGCCGGCGAATGATCACGCTGCGCGCGCGCTCGTCAGCGGCGGCTTCGACGCTGGCGTTGATATCGAGCAGCAGCTTCGACATCTCGTTGTGCCAGTCGAGCTTGACCACTGATTCGGGCTCGAGCCGCCGGCGATGCTTGCCGGCCTGCGTGGTCGGAACCGGGGTGGTGAGTTCGTAGACGTCATCGAGCACAGGCTGAAAGATCTTCGCGGCCGGCAGTACGCCGCCGCCGAGCCGTTCCGCCAATGCGGCGATCGCGGTTTCCTCACCATGCGCGAGAAACAGCCCGCGATCGATCGGTCGCCGTTCGGTGATCCAGCGCGTCAGCTCGCCGGCGTCGGCATGGCCGGAGTAATCGTCGATGCGGCGGATCTTGGCTTTGACGCGGACTTCCTCGCCCATGATCCGCACCGCCTTGGCGCCTTCTTCGAGGAAGCGGCCGAGCGTGCCGTTGGCCTGATAACCGACCAGCAACACGGTGCCGGTGGAGCGGCACAGCCAGCGCTTGAGATGATGGCGGATGCGGCCGGCATCGCACATGCCGCTCGCGGCAATGATGATGTGGAAGCCATTGAGCTTGGCGATCGCCTTGCTCTCTTCCACCGTTTCGGTGAAGCGCAGATGCGGCGAGGCCAGCAACCGTTCGACATCGACGTCTTCGTCGAGATCGGCGGCATGGCGGCGGAATACTTCGGTGGCGCGGATCGCCAGCGGCGAATCCAGGAAGATCGGCGCGCTCGGGATCGTTCCCTTCTCCATCAGGTCGATCAGGTCGACGATCAGCTCTTGGGTGCGCTCGACCGCGAATGCCGGAATCACCAGGGCGCCGCGCGCCGCCGCGGCGGCGTTGACTTCGGCGGCGAGCCGCTCGTGGCGGAGTTTCGGCGAGGTCGGCTCGCGCACGCGGTCGCCATAGGTCGACTCGCAGATCACGTAGTCGAAATGCGCAGGCGCTTCCGGATCGGGCTGCAGCAGCTTGCCGTCGGGGCCGATATCGCCGGAGGCGAGCAACCGCAGCGCCGATGACGAGCGACCCTCGCCGTCGATCTCGATTTCGATCGAGGCCGAGCCGAGCAAATGACCGGCGTTCCAGAATCGCGCGCGCACGCCGGGGAGGACGTTGACCCAGCTCTGGTAATCGACCGGATAGAACGACGACAGCGTCGCGATCGCGTCGGCCTGGGTGTAGATCGGGCTGACTTCGGGCTTGCCGCGCGCGGCGTTGCGGCGGTTCAGCATCATCACTTCGGACTCCTGGATGCTGCCGGCGTCAGGTAACATGTAGGAGCACAAATCGATCGTCCCGCGGGTCGCCAGGATCCGTCCCTTGAAGCCCTCGCGCACCAGCTTCGGCAGCAGACCGCTATGATCGATATGGGCGTGCGTCAGCAGCACTGCATCGATCTCGGACGGGCGGAACGGAAACGCGCCGTAGTTCAATTCCTTCAGCGTCTTGTGGCCCTGGAACAGGCCACAATCGACCAGAAAGCGTTTGCCCTTGGTCTCGAATAGATAGCAGGAGCCGGTGACGGTGCGCGCAGCGCCGCAGAATCGGATGGTGACACTCATGCGCGGGTCTCCTGAATGGTCGTGCCGATCTCGGCTCGCAGCGCCTCGACGAACAGATCGTCGAGTGTGATCGCGTTGGTCGGGTGCGGCACGGAGTGGGTGGAGCGGATGGTGCAGATGCCGGCGGCGGCGAAGTCGCGCAGCATCGCCGGGGGAAACAGCGCGTGGGTGATCACGGCGTCGACAGACGTTGCGCCGGCGCCGAGCAGCGCGCGCGTGCAGGCGATCAGCGTGCCGCCGGAGGAGACGATGTCATCGACCAGCAATGCCGGCCGACCCGCGACCGCGCTGGCATCAGCGAACGCGATATCGACCGACCGGTCGCCATGGCGGATCTTTTGCGCGACTGCGGATCGCGTGCCGATCAGTTTGGCGAGCGCATCCACCCATTGCTGGGATTCGGAATCCGGTCCGACCACCAC
>NZ_QTKI01000186.1:0-8867 GCF_010820945.1 Rhodopseudomonas sp. BR0C11 | reverse complement strand
GGGCGTGCGCTGGCGGCCCAATGAGATTTTCTCGATGGACCTGATCGTCGGCCACAACATCACCGGGGAAAATGCCCGCTGGATCACGCTCGGCACCACGGTGCGGTTTCCAGAAGCGTTCAAATAGCCGGGCCGCGGCAGGCAGAGACAGCGTGGCGCCGACTGCGCTAAGATGCCGGAAAAATCCGAGGAGGTTCCGATGATCACCACCGTCGTGCAGTTTCACATGGCGACGCCGATCAGCCTGGAGGAGGCAAAGAAGCGGTTCGAGAGCAGCGCGCCGAAATACCAGAAGCTGCCGGGCCTGATCCGCAAATATTACATTCGCTCCGAGGACGGCGCGACCGCCGGAGGCATCTACCTGTGGGAGAGCCGCGAGGCTGCCGAAGCCGTCTATGGCGGCGAATGGCGCGCCCGCGTCGCCGCCTTGTACGGCGCCGAGCCGGTGATGAGCTGGTTCGACAGCCCGGTGATCGTCGACAACGCCGACGGCGGCACCATCACCACCAGCGCGGCGGCGTGATCGCGCGCTCAGGTCCACATCCGCCGCATCCGCGAGTTGATGTCGATACGCGGGCCGCGCTGCGCCGCCGCTGCTGCGGCTTCAGGCGCGACGCGCGGCCAGCTGGTGCGTTCGAACAGCGGCAGCAGCCGCTCGGGGATGAACCGGGTGCGCGACGCATAAACGTGGCGATCGCCTTGGGCGTTCTGGCCGTGGGTGAAGAAACGCTGCGGCACCACGAGGTGCAGATCGTCCTTCGCCCGGGTCATCGCCACATAAAGCAGGCGGCGCTCTTCCTCGATCTCGGCCGAGGTGCCGGTGCCGAGGTCGGACGGCATGCAGCCATCGACGACGTTGAGCACGAACACCTGCTTCCATTCCTGGCCCTTGGCGGAATGGATCGTCGACAGGATCAGATAGTCGTCGTCGAGCGTCGGCACACCGGCCTGATCGGAGGTTGCGTCCGGCGGATCAAGCGTCAGCTCGGTGAGGAAGCGCTCGCGCGACGGATAGCCCGAGGCGATCTGCGCCAGTTGCACCAGATCGGCCCTGCGGGTTTCAGCATCCTCGTGAATGCGATCGAGATGCGGCGCGTACCAGATCAGCGCCCGCTCGATCTCGGCCGGCCAGCCGGCATTGCCGCTGCGCAGCTCCTGGACCGCCTCGACGAAGCAGCGCCAGTTGGCGCCGGCGCGCGGCGGTGCGGGCAGGGCGGCCAGCGTGCCGAGCGGATCGGCCGCGGCCGTCATTGCATCCAGCGCCTTCTGCGCTGACGCCGGGCCGATGCCCTGCATCAGCAGCATCACCCGGAATCCGGCGACGCGGTCGCGCGGATTCTGCACGAAGCGCAGCAGCGCCAGCATGTCCTTGACGTGCGCGGCATCGAGGAACTTCAGCCCGCCGAATTTGACGAATGGGATGTTGCGCCGGGTCAGCTCGAGCTCCAGCGGCGCGGAATGTGACGAGGTGCGGAACAGCACCGCCTGCTGCTTCAGCGTCGCGCCGCCCTCGCGGGCGTCGAGCACGCGCTCGACGATGTAGCGCGCCTGATCGGCTTCGTCGCGGACGCCGACCAGCAGCGGTCGCGAACCTTCGGCCCGATCGGTCCATAGGTTCTTGGTGAAACGCTCGCGCGCCAGATCGATCACGCCATTGGCGGCCGACAGGATCGCCTGGGTCGAGCGATAGTTGCGGTCCAGCGTGACCACGCGAGCGGGCGGATTGAAGGCCTTCGGGAAGTCGAGGATGTTGCGCACCGTGGCGGCGCGGAACGAGTAGATCGCCTGGGCATCGTCGCCGACCACGGTGAGGCCCGCGCCATTTGGTTTGAGTGCCAGCAGCACCCGCGCCTGCAGCGCGTTCGTGTCCTGATACTCGTCGACCAGCACGTGATCGAACCGGCCGCCGATCTCTGCGGCGAAGGCCGGCTCCTCCATCACCTGCGCCCAGTACAGCAACAGGTCGTCGTAATCGAGCACGTTGTGGCGCTGTTTGGCTTCGACATAAGCCGCGAACAGTTGCTTCAGCTCGGCGGCCCAGCCTGCGCACCATGGATAGTTGGCGCCGAGCACGACATCGAGCGGCTGGCCGGCGTTGACGCAGCGCGAGTAGATCGACAGGCACGTTGCCTTGGCCGGAAATCGACTGTCGGTCTTGGAGAAGCCGAGGTCGTGGCGGACCAGGTTCATCAGGTCGGCGGAGTCTTCGCGGTCGTGGATGGTGAAGCCCGGATCAAGCCCGATCCGCTCGGCATAGTCGCGCAGCAGCCGGGCGCCGATGCCGTGGAAGGTGCCGGCCCAATGCAGCCCGCCGCTCAGCACTGAGGCGCGGTCGCCGAGCACTTTGCGGGCGATCCGCTCCACCCGGCGGGTCATCTCGGCGGCGGCGCGGCGCGAGAACGTCATCAGCAGGATGCGATACGGGTCGGCGCCGCCGACGACGAGATGCGCGACCCGGTGAGCCAGCGTGTTGGTCTTGCCGCTGCCGGCGCCCGCGATCACCAGAAGTGGCGGGCAGGCAGCCGCCCCCGCGCCGTGCTCGACGGCGCAGCGCTGCTCGGGATTGAGGCCATCGAGGATCGGAGCGGGCAAGGACACGAATCAGCGCCTGTCGGGTGAAGGATGGACGCTCCCAGATTCCTGCTTTGTTCGCAATCCCGGCATGGCGCGGGTGTCACACACCGGTGTCCACGGCGAGCTGTGCGGCTCGTAGCAAAAATGTCGCGCTGCCCCGGCTATGCTCCGCCATCCATTCGGCTATCCTCGGTTGTGGCGACCGCGGGCGGCCGCCTTGGCGATGGACACGACGCGCAAGCGTCACTGCAACAGGTGGGGAGAAGTTGATGGCAAGACGATCCATTCTGGTCGGAGCCGCGATCCTGGCGATGACCTCCGGCGCGGCCTCGGCGCTGGAGATCGACACGCTGGCGATCGAGAGCGGCAAGCTGGTGATCACCGGCAAGACCACCAAGGCCGGCCAGGAGGTCGAGGTCGTCGGTACCGGCGACAAGGCCAAGAGCTCGTCGTCGCGTCGTTTCAAATTCTCGCTGTCGGACGTCCCCGAGACCTGCAAGCTCGACCTGAAGTCGGGCACCGAAACCCTGACCGGCTTGCTGGTTGCCAATTGCGGACCGCGCGGTCCGAAGGGCGAAGCGGGCGCAGCCGGCGCTCCAGGTCCGGCCGGCCCCGCTGGTCCTGCCGGCCCGGCGGGTCCCGCCGGCCCGAAGGGAGATGCTGGTCCTGCCGGTCCCGCGGGACCTGCCGGCCCGGCTGGTCCCTCTGGCGCCGTTGGCCCTGCCGGCCCGAAGGGTGAAGCCGGCGAAGCCGCGCCGAAAAACTGATCGAGCTCGCATGCGATCCGGCTGCGCGGCATCGCCGCGCGGTCGCGATCGTGCGGGTTACGCCAGCGTTTGACATCAAGCCCGGCGCGCGCCAGTGTCGCTGCGGGTAGATACGACCCGCCGCTTGCGCCCCTTCAGGGGAATGGTGAACGTATCAGAGCGACCCGTGTCCCCTTTGCCGAGGCGAACGGAGTCAGTAACGCAAGCATCTGACCTGATCAGTTCGCCCTGCAGAGGGTTCATGATGCGCGATTTCCGCGACGCAAAGGCCATGGCGCAGACGTTGCGCGAGGCCATCAAGCCGAAAGCCGAACTCACCCGAAGTGAGAGTCTGGAGCTGATTGCCAAGGTTCTGGGCTGCCAGAACTGGAATGTGCTGTCGGCGGCCGTCCAGTCCGCAGGGGAGGCGACGCGACGCCCGGAGCGCGAGGAAGTGCGGCTCGATCCGGCGATCCTGGATCGCTACGTCGGTTTCTACGAGCTCGCCAATCAGGGCGTAATGACGATCGGCCGAGAGGGCGAACGGTTGGTGTCGCGGCTGACCGGGCAGCCAGGCGTGCCGCTGTTCGCCGAGAGCCGCACACAGTTCTTTGCCAAGGTCGTCGACGCGCAGATCAGCTTTGTGACTGACTCTTCAGGCGTGGCACAATCGCGGATGCTGCATCAGAACGGACTCGATATTCCGATGCCGCGTATCGATGCGGACGAGGCTCGGCGGATCGAACAGCATCTCGCTCAGAAACTGACGAGTAACCTCCCGAGCCCCGGCACGGAAGCTGCGCTGCGCCGACTGATCGACGGAATCTACACCGGTCAGCCCAACTACGATGAGATGACTGAGGTGCTGGCCAACGCCACCAGACAGCAATTGGCAAAGTTGCACGAGGAGATCGGCGAGGCCGGCGCGGTTCGGACCGTCGAGTTCGTCGGCGTCGGCAATGGCGGTGTTGATGTCTATCTGGTGCAGCACGAGCGGCGGCCGCTGTACTGGCGGATCGGCCTCGATGGCCGCGGCGCGATTTCGACCGCGTGGGTCGCGCCAGGGCTTTAACGCTTGAAGCGGTGGTACTCCAAGTGCTCGATGAGGGATCTTCCGGAGCTATTGAAGAGGCTCGCCAAAGGCGGGGTTCAGTGCATCGATGACGCTGGCAAGCTGCATCTCGCGTTCACCAGCGGCGATGGTGCGTTTCAGCACGTCGAGCACGATGGCGGCGGCGCGGCGGGCGGCATCGACCAGGCTGAGACCGCGTGCGAGGCCCGCAATCAGAAGGCCGGTGTAGAGGTCTCCCGTTCCGGCCGCCGCCAGCTCCAGGCGTGGCGACGGCAGTCGCGTGGAGTTCATGCCTTCGAACACGATGTTCTCCAGCGTGCCGTCGGGCGTATCCACCAGCCTGCAACTGGTCACGACGACACGGGCTCCCCGCCAGGCCTGCATTTTATCGACCGTGACCTTGAGCTCTGACCATGTCGCCAGCGGGTGGCCGGCGATCAGTCCGGCCTCGAACTGGTTGGGCGTCAGCAGATCGGCGAGCGGGACGAGCTCGTTGCAGATGCAAGCGGCAACGTCATCGGGCACGAACACCCCGACATGGGAATCTCCCATCACTGGATCGCAGATGTAGGTGATGGCGGGATTGAGTTGTCGGGCGCGTTTGACGAAGGCCGCCACCACCTCGCCGTTGGCGCGCGAGCCGAGATAGCCGGACACGATGTAGCGGCTGGTCTCGATCAGCCCGCGTTCTTCGATCCCGCGCAGCAGTTCGCCGACCAGCTCGGCGTCCAGCACCCGGCCGCGCGTGCTCCCGAGGCCCGGATGATTGGAGAGCAGCGTCGTCGGCACCGCCGCCACGTTCAGCCCGTGCGCCTGCATCGGCAGCACGGCGGCGCTGTTGCCGACGTGGCCGTGCGCCACCTGGCTCTGGATCGAGATGATGGACGTCGTCATCGGCGTCGTTCCGCGGTTCATTTTGCAGCCGCCTCGGTGGCGGAGCGATCGGCTGTCGCGCCATAAGGTATGCGGCCGTTGAGCACAACATAGGCGAGTCCGCCGATCAGCAGGCCCCAGAATGCGCCGCCGATGCCGAGCAGCTTGATGTTCGCGGCCGAGGCCAGGAACGTGATCAAGGCCGCCTCGCGCGACGTCGGGTCTGCCATCGCCCCGGCAAGGCTGCCGCCGATGGTGCCGAGCAGGGCCAGACCGGCGAGGGTGGTGATGAAGGTGGCAGGAAACGCCATGAACACCGCAGCGAGCGTGACGCCGAACACGCCGACCAGCACATAGAAACAGCCCGCCGCGATGCCGGCAATCCATCTCTTGGACGGGTCTTCGTGAGCTTCCCGGCCGGTGGCGATCGCAGCCGTGATCGCCGCGATGTTGAAGGCGTGCGAACCGAACGGCGCCATGATCAGCGAGCCGAGACCGGTGACGGTGACGATCGGATTGGCGCTGGTCTTGAACCCGTCGTTCCGCAGCACCAGCATCCCCGGCATGTATTGACCGGTGAGCGTGATCAGGAACAGCGGCAATGCGACCGACAGCAGCGCATTCAGCGAAAACTCCGGCATGCTGAACACCGGGGCCGCGAAGACGAGTTTGAGCCCGGAGAGATCGACGCGACCTTGCGTCAGCAGGAACGTGAGGCCGAGCAGCAGAATGCCGACCACGGCGTAGCGCGCGGAGAAGCGCTTGAATGCGACGTAAGCGGCAATCAGCAAGCCGACCAGCCACGGATCAACGCTGGCGCCGCCGAAGGCTCCGATCCCGAACTGCAGCAGAATGCCGGCGAGCAGGCCCGATGCGATCCCGGGCGGAATCAGACGGATCACCTTTTCGAAATAGCCGGACAGGCCGAGCACGACGAACGCCGCCGCCGAGATCATGTAGGCGCCGATCGCCTCGGCATAAGGCGTCGTCGCCAGCGCGGTCACCAGAAATGCCGCAGCGGGCGTCGACCACGCAGTGATGATCGGTTCACGATAGTGCAGGCTCAGCAACAATCCGGTCAGTCCAACGCCGATCGAAATCGACCAGACCCAGGATGCCGTCAGCTCGGGACTGAGTCCTGCGATCTTGGCAGCCTGAAACACCAGGATGAACGTGCCGCCGTAGTTGACGATCACCGAGATCAGGCCGGCGATAACCGGGTGGGTGAGGTCGCCGAGGCGGATCGGAGAAGGAGGGGGGCGGGACGGCATGCGGTCGACAATCCTCTGCTGGAAGCGAGGCGAGCTCGATGGATTGACATCTAGCCATCAGGTGGCCTGATGTGCCCGGCCATTCTCCGCCACAAGGGCAGACCAATTGTTCAAGCACTCCCAGCTCGAATCCGTCAAAGCGTGGGTCGCGCATCCGGCTCATGCCGCGATGCCGCTGCACGCGCGGGTGCAGCGTGCCATCCGCCAGCTGATCGTCGATGGTGCGCTGGGCGCAGGCAAGCCGCTGCCGGCGTCGCGTGCCCTTGCTGAATCGCTCGGGGTGTCGCGCGATACGATCGAAGTTGCTTATGGCCAACTTCACGCCGAGGGCTTCATCGAGCGGCGCGTGGGCAGCGGTAGCTTCGTTGCGGAGATGACGGAATTCACGCCGGGCCGCCGTCTCGCGCAGCGGGACGCGCTACTCGGCAACCAGGCGCCGAAACTCAGCAAGCGCGGAGCCGCGATGTTCGGCAGCGGCGGCATTCGCGAGCAGCTGTTGCCGAGGCCGTTCGTCCATGGCGTGCCGGAAACGCGGACATTTCCACTTCAGCTCTGGGAGCGGCTAGAGCGCCAGGTCCGCAAAGAGCTGGGGGCGCAGACCTTGCTTCATTGCGATCCGCAGGGCAGCGAGCCGCTGCGCCGTGCCATCGCCGACTACGTCAACCTCGAACGCGGGGCCCGCGCCTCCGCGGATCGCGTCCTGGTGCTGACCAGTTCGCAGCAGGCCCTGTCGCTGTGCGCGAATATGCTGCTTGACCCCGGCGATCGGATCTTCATCGAAGATCCGGCCTATTACGGCGCGCGCAAAGCATTCGATGCCGCAGGCGTGGAGTGCGTTCCGATTCCGGTTGATCGTCTGGGTCTTGTCGTCGACCAGATCACCGCCCAGCCGCGCCGGGCCAAGGCGGTGTTCCTGACGCCGTCCCATCAGTTTCCGACCGGCGCGACGCTGGCGCTGGACCGCCGCCTCGCACTGATCGAATGGGCGGCGCGGCACCAGACGTGGATCATCGAAGACGACTACGACAGCGAATTCCATTACGCCGGCAAGCCGACGGCGTGCGTGCAAGGTCTCGATCCGCACGACCGGACGATCTACATCGGCACCTTCACCAAATCGCTGTTTCCGGGCCTGCGGATTGGATACGTCGTGTTGCCGCCGCAGCTCGTCAAGCCGATGACGGTTGCGCGCACGCTCCTGGATGGTCACAGCGCCTCGATGGCGCAGTTGACGCTGGCCCGGTTCATGGAGGGCGGCCATTTCGGCGCGCATGTGCGCACCATGCGCGGTGTCTATGCGACGCGCCTGGACGTCCTCGTCCGCCTCGTCCGCAAATATCTGTCCGGCCTTGTCGAGCCGCGCGTTCCGGTCGGCGGCCTGCAACTCCCCTGCGTGCTGACGTGTGACTTGCCGGAGCGAACTGCGGTCGAAGCCGCACACCGTGCGGGGATCGAGGTGCTCGGGCTGTCGGGGCTGCATCATGCCCGCGACGGCGAGGCCGGCTTCCTGATGGGCTTTGCGGCGTACACGCCGCTCGAAATCGAAGGCGCTGTGAAGAAGCTCGCCAAAGCGCTTCGGGCGGCGATCAAACCCTGACTGCGCGGCGCGTTGCTCTGCCCGAAATTGGCCGGCTGTCGCAACCGGAAATGGCCGGGAGAACCAGACCGCGCCCGTGCTAAATATTGATCACCGGTTGTAACCGCGGACCCACATTGGAAGACGCCGGCCAGCCTCATTGATCGGAGGCGGATGGATACGATGCCTACCAACCTCGAGCTTTCCCCGGACGAGATCGCACGCTTCGGCGCGGATCCCGCCGCTGTCTTTGCCGCCAATCTGACGCTGGTCCACCAGCGTATCGCGGCCGCTTGCGATCGCTGCGGGCGCAGCCCTGCGGATGTTCGTCTTTTGCCCGTCACCAAGACGGTGCCGGCGAATGTGCTTCGCCTGGCCTATGCGGCCGGAATCTCCGAGTTTGGTGAAAACAAGCTGCAGGAGGCCCGCGACAAGCGCGCCATCCTCGCGGATCTGCCGATCCGCTGGTCGATCATCGGCCACCTCCAGACTAACAAGGTGAAGTATCTCGTCCGGTTCGCTTCCGAATTCCACGCGCTCGATAGTCTGCGGCTTGCCGACGAGCTCAATCGTCGCCTGGATGCGGAGGGGCGGGATCTCGACGTGTTCGTGCAGGTGAACACCTCCGGCGAGGCCAGCAAATACGGCCTTGCACCCGGTGATCTCGTCCCGTTTGTCGAGCGTCTGTCCGACTATCCACGGCTCAAGCCACGCGGCCTGATGACGCTGGCGGTCTTCAGCGCTGACACTGAACG
>NZ_QTKI01000185.1:0-8880 GCF_010820945.1 Rhodopseudomonas sp. BR0C11 | reverse complement strand
ATGAAGCCGACCATGATCACTACGCCGATCACGAACAGGACCACCTGCAGGATGTGGGCGGCGCTCTCGCCGAGACCGAACAGGATCGCCAGTGCCCACCCGCCCGCGAATGCGGCTCCGAACACCTCGGCGCCAATCAGAATGGCGGCGCTGATGACGGTGATGACGCTCGGCCAGGCGATCTGGCGCGATCCGGCGGCGGTGGCAGGCTTGCTCATGGTTCGAAGGTCCTTCTGGCGGGCGCAATCTAACGAAATCGCCCGCGTCGGCAAGCGCAAGCCGATGATCCCGTAAAGTGTCAGCAGTGGGGCGTCTGGTGCGCCTTGCGTAATTTACCAGCAGCAACAAGGCAATCCGGGCGCAAAAAAGCCGTACGCAATGGTATATGTCGTGCGATTACGAGGCCCCGCATTCAGGATGGATTGATGTCAGAAAGCTCCGGACCGATTGCCGCACCCGCTGATGCCGGCAATCCGCTGCTGGCCGCCTGGACCACCCCGTTCGAGACCCCGCCGTTCGCCGAGATCAGGCCCGAGCACTTCATGCCGGCCTTCGAGCAGGCGTTCGCCGACCACGCCGGCGAGATCGCCGCGATCGTCAACGATCCGACCGAGCCGGACTTCGACAACACCATAACGGCGCTGGAGCGCGCCGGTAAGCTGCTGAACCGGGTCGCCGCGGTGTTCTACGACCTGGTGTCGGCGCATTCGAGCCCGGAGCTGCTGAAGATCGACGAAGAGGTGTCGCTGCGGATGGCGCGGCACTGGAATCCGATCATGATGAACGCGGTTCTGTTTGGCCGGATCGCGGCGCTGCGCGACAAGGCGGCGCTTTTGAACCTGACGCCGGAGCAGAGCCGGCTGCTGGAACGCAGCTACACCCGTTTCCACCGCGCCGGCGCTGGCCTCGACGAGGCCGCCAAGGCGCGCATGGCCGAGATCAACGAGCGCTTGGCGCAACTCGGCACCAGCTTCAGCCATCATCTGCTCGGTGACGAGCAGGAGTGGCTGATGGAGCTCGGCGAGGGCGATACCGAGGGGCTGCCCGACAGCTTCGTGGCCGCCGCCCGCGCTGCGGCCGAAGAGCGCGGGATGCCCGGCAAGGCGGTGGTGACGCTGTCGCGGTCGTCGGTCGAGCCGTTCCTGAAGATGTCGAGCCGGCGCGACCTGCGCGAGAAGGTGTACCGCGCCTTCATCGCCCGCGGCGACAACGGCAATGACAACGACAACAACGCCATCATCGCCGAAATCCTCAGCCTGCGCGAGGAAAGCGCCAAGCTGCTCGGCTATCCGACCTTTGCGGCCTATCGGCTCGAAGACTCGATGGCCAAGACGCCGGAGGCGGTGCGCGGTCTGCTCGAGCGCGTGTGGAAGCCGGCGCGGGCCCGCGCGCTCGCCGACCGCGACGCGCTGCAGGAGCTGGTTACTGAAGAAGGCAGCAACTTCAAGCTGGCACCGTGGGACTGGCGCTACTACGCCGAAAAGCTGCGCCAGCGCCGTGCCAATTTCGACGATGCCGCGATCAAGCCGTATCTGACGCTCGACGGCATGATCGCCGCGGCGTTCGACACTGCCACGCGGCTGTTCGGCATCACCTTCGAAGAACGCAAGGACGTCCCGGTGTGGCATCCGGATGTCCGGGTGTGGGAGGTCAAGGATCCAAACGGCGCGCATCGCGGGCTGTTTTACGGCGACTATTATGCCCGGCCGTCGAAGCGCTCCGGCGCCTGGATGACGTCGCTGCGCGATCAGCAGAAGCTCGACGGCGCGGTGGCGCCGCTTATCATAAACGTCTGCAACTTCGCCAAGGGCGCCGGCGGCGAGCCGTCGCTGCTGTCGCCCGACGATGCCCGTACGCTGTTTCACGAGTTCGGCCACGGGCTGCACGGCATGCTGTCGGACGTGACCTACCCGTCGCTGTCCGGCACCAGCGTGTTCACCGACTTCGTCGAGCTGCCGTCGCAGCTCTACGAGCACTGGCAGGAGCAGCCGCAGGTGCTGCGGCAGTTCGCCCGCCACTACCAGACCGGCGAGCCGCTGCCCGACGACCTGCTGCAGCGCTTCATCGCCGCCCGCAAGTTCGGCCAGGGCTTCGCCACCGTCGAGTTCGTCTCCTCGGCGCTGCTCGATCTCGAATTCCACACCCAACCGGCCGCCAGTATCGGCGAGATCCGCGCCTTCGAGCGCAAGGAGCTCGACAAGATCGGCATGCCGGAAGAGATCGCGCTGCGGCACCGGCCGACCCAGTTCGGCCACATCTTCTCCGGCGATCACTACGCCTCGGGCTACTACAGCTACATGTGGAGCGAGGTGATGGACGCCGACGCGTTCGGCGCGTTCGAGGAGGCCGGCGACATCTTCGCGCCGGAGGTGGCCAAGCGGCTGCGCGAAGATATCTATTCGTCCGGCGGCTCGCGCGATCCGGAGGAAGCCTATGTGGCGTTCCGCGGCCGCAAGCCGGAGCCCGACGCGCTGCTCCGCCGCCGCGGCTTGCTCGACACGCCGGAGGCCGCGTAGCCGCATGATCGGCCTATTGCGCCGCGCCGCCGTCCGCTCCGCGCTGGTCGCGGCGGTCGTGGCCCTGTTCGGCTTCGGCACCGCCGAGGCCCACCCCCACGTCTGGGTGACCTCGACCAGCGAATTGGTTTATGCGCCGGATGGCTCGTTCACCGGCGTCCGCCACGCCTGGGCGTTCGACGACATGTTCTCGACCTATGCGCTGCAGGGCATCGAGACCAAGGAGAAGGGCGTCTATAGCCGCGAGGAGCTGGCTCCGCTGGCGCAGACAAACGTCGAGTCGCTGAAGGAATTCGCCTACTTCACCTTCGCCAAGGTCGGCGGCAAGAAGCAGAAGTTCGGCGAGCCGGTCGACTATTACCTGTCCTACAAGGACAACGTGCTGACGCTGCACTTCTTCCTGCCGCTGAAGACGCCGGTGAAGAGCAACGAGCTGTCGGTCGAGGTGTTCGACCCGAGCTACTTCATCGACTTCTCATTCGCCGAAAAGAACCCGGTCAGCCTGGTCGGCGCGCCGTCCGGCTGCGCGCTGAACTTCCAGCGCCCGACCGACGGCAGCGCCACCGCGCAGCGGATGAGCGAAGACAACTTCCTGAACGGCGACAATTCCAACTACGGTGCGATGTTCGCCAACAAGATCGCGGTGACCTGCCCATGACGCAGCCGGAACGACTTGGTGAGGCGGGCGCGGATAGGTGGAAGCTCGGAACGGTGGCCGCCCTCGGTCTAGGCATCGTCGTCGCGGGCCTGTTCGCCGACGGCGCTCTGCACGCGGCGCTGGCGCATAATCCGTTCGGGGCGCCGAAGGGGGCTGCGGAACCACAGGCCGGCGGTATCATCGGTTGGCTGCTGGCGCAGCAATCGGCGTTCTACAAGCAGATGTCGGCGACGATCCGCGCCGCCAAGGCCGACGGCAGCGCGGTGTGGACCCTGCTGGCGATCTCGTTCGCCTACGGGGTATTTCACGCTGCCGGACCGGGCCACGGTAAGGCGGTGATCTCGTCCTATCTGGTCGCCAATGAAGAGACCGCGCGGCGCGGCATCGCGCTGTCGTTCGTCTCGGCGATGCTGCAGGCGGTGGTGGCGGTGCTGATCGTCGGCATCTGCGCCTGGCTGCTGAATGCCACCGCGAGCACGATGTGCAGCGCCGAGCGCGCGATCGAGATCGGCAGCTACGCGCTGATCGCGCTGTTCGGCGCGCGGCTGGTCTGGGTCAAGGGTGGCGGCTTCCTGCGCGCCCTGCAGGCCTCGATGCGCAAGCCGCAGCTGGCGATGGCCGGCGTGCCGGCGGCGCTGACGGATCACGACCATCACCACCACGATCATGATCACGCTGGGCACGGCCATGCCCACGCCCGCGCGGCGCATGGCGATCATCAGCACCATCATCATGACCATGGGCACGGCCACGACCACGGTCATGCGCATAGCCACCACGATCACCACCATCATCACGGTCCTGGCGAAGCCTGCGACCATTGCGGCCATTCGCACGGGCCGGAACCGAGCGAGCTCGCCGGCCCGGGCGGTTGGCGGCGCGGTCTTGGTGCGGTGCTGACCGTCGGCATCCGCCCCTGTTCGGGGGCGATTCTGCTGATGGTGTTTGCGCTCGCCCAGGGCTTGTTCTGGGCTGGGATCGTCGCCACCTTCGTGATGGCGCTGGGCACCGCGATCACGGTCGCGACCATCGCGGTGGCGGCGGTGTCGGCAAAGGGGCTGGCCCGCAAGCTGGCTGCACAGCGCGATGGCGGCGGCATGCTGGTGATGCGGGGCCTCGAGTTTGGCGCCGCCGGTCTGGTGCTGCTGCTCGGCTGCGGACTTCTCCTAGGGTATGTCGCAGCCGAACGTGTGACGTGTCTTTAACCAGCAGCCTGCAAATCTGCGCCTTGCGTGGGTTTCGGCAAAACCCAACGGCGGCTCGTGCGTAGATGATCAGGACACCATGGAACCGCCCTCGCGATGCCGCGGTGTACGACGCACCGACCGTCACCGCGTCGTCTTGACAACGATAGGCCAAAGCGCGAAGCCAGCAGCAACATGAGCGTCATTGTTCCGATCCATGGACCAGCGATCGCCCCGGCGCCCGCGCCGGAGCGGGTCGGTGTGCTGTTGGTGAACCTCGGCACCCCGGACAGCTGTGACACCAAAGGTGTTCGCATCTATCTGCGGGAGTTCCTGTCGGATCCGCGCGTGATCGAGAACCAGGGGTTGTTCTGGAAGCTGGCGCTCAACGGCATCATTCTGAACACCCGTCCGGCCCGCAAGGCCAAGGACTACCAGAAGATCTGGAACCACGAGAAGAACGAGTCGCCGCTCAAGACCATCACCCGCGCGCAGGCCGAGAAGCTGTCGGCCTCGCTGGGCGATCGCGGCCATCTGATCGTCGATTGGGCGATGCGCTACGGCAACCCGTCGCTGCGCGACCGGATCGAGGCGTTGGTGGCGAAGGGCTGCACCCGGCTGCTGGTGGTCCCGCTGTATCCGCAATATTCGGCCGCGACCTCGGCGACGGTGTGCGACCAAGCGTTTCGCGTGCTGCGCGAGCTGCGTGCCCAGCCGACGCTGCGGGTAACGCCGCCGTATTATCGCGACCCGGCCTATATCGACGCGCTCGCGACCTCGATCAAATCGCACCTCGCCTCGCTGTCGTTCGAGCCCGAACTGATCGTGGCCTCGTTCCATGGCATGCCGCAGGCCTATATCGACAAGGGCGATCCCTATCAGGCGCAGTGCGTAGCGACCGTCGAGGCGCTGCGCGAGCGGATGGGCGTTGCCGACGACAAGCTGCTGCTGACCTTCCAGTCGCGGTTCGGCTTCGATCAGTGGCTGCAGCCCTACACCGACAAAACCATCGAGGCGCTGGCCCGCAAGGGCGTGCGCAAGCTCGCCGTGGTGATGCCCGGCTTCTCGGCCGACTGCCTGGAGACGCTGGAAGAGATCGCGCAGGAAAACGCCGAGATCTTCATGGAGCACGGCGGCGAGGAATTCACCGCGATTCCCTGCCTCAACGACTCCGACGCCGGTGTGCAGGTGATCCGCCAGCTCGTACTGCGCGAGCTGCAAGGCTGGCTGTAACGAAGCGAAGGCTGTCGTCAGCGCCAGCCTTCCGCGACCAAATCCCCCATCGTCGAACCTGGATTGCGGCGACCGCGACCCACCAGTGTTGCGCCGTGCCGGCGCACGCATCACCATGACCGCACGGATGCCGAAATCCGGCGAGGAGAGTTTGCATGTTTTATGATCTCAGCGGATTCGATGTGGTGTCCATCGTTCTCGTCCTGCTGGTGATCCTGACGCTGTTCGCGGGCGTCAAGACGGTGCCGCAGGGATACAACTGGACCATCGAACGGTTCGGCAAGTTCACCCGGACTCTGGCGCCGGGTCTCAACCTGATCATTCCGTATTTCGATCGCGTCGGCCGCAAGATGAATGTGATGGAGCAGGTGATCGAGATCCCGCAGCAGGAAGTCATCACCAAGGACAACGCCACTGTGACAGTCGACGGCGTCGCGTTCTACCAAGTGTTCGACGCCGCCAAGGCGAGCTACGAAGTCGATAATCTGCAGCAGGCGATCATCGTGCTGACCATGACCAACATCCGTTCGGTGATGGGCTCGATGGATCTCGACCAGGTGTTGTCGCATCGCGACGAGATCAACGAGCGGCTGCTGCGCGTCGTCGATGCTGCGGTGTCGCCGTGGGGCATTAAGGTCAACCGCATCGAGATCAAGGACATCGTGCCGCCGAGCGATCTGGTGGAGGCGATGGGCCGGCAGATGAAGGCTGAGCGCGTCAAGCGCGCCGACATCCTGCAGGCCGAAGGTCAGCGCCAGTCGGAGATCCTGCGCGCCGAGGGCGCCAAGCAGGCGCAGATCCTGCAGGCCGAGGGGCGGCGTGAAGCCGCGTTCCGTGACGCCGAGGCGCGCGAGCGCTCCGCCGAAGCCGAAGCACGCGCGACCCAGATGGTGTCGGAAGCGATCGGCAAGGGCGATGTCGCGGCGCTGAACTACTTCATCGCCGACAAGTACATCAAGGCGTTCGGCCAGCTCGCCGAATCGCCGAATCAGAAGGTGATCATGCTGCCGGTCGAGGCGATGAGCATGCTCGGCTCGCTCGCCGGCATCGGCGAGATCGCCAAGGCGACCTTCGGCGAAGGCGCCGCCTCGGCGCCGGCCGCCCGCCGCGGCTCGGTGCCGCCGACGACGCCGGTGCCGCCGGCACGGTGAGACGG
Organism: Rhodopseudomonas sp. BR0C11; assembly: GCF_010820945.1. Lineage (NCBI taxonomy): Bacteria > Pseudomonadati > Pseudomonadota > Alphaproteobacteria > Hyphomicrobiales > Nitrobacteraceae > Rhodopseudomonas > Rhodopseudomonas sp. BR0C11. The sequence continues at coordinate 2,133 of NZ_QTKI01000185.1, read as the reverse complement.
AGGCCGCTGCCATGACCGCGATCCTCATCGCGCTCGGCGCCTGGAACTGGCTGATCTTCGGCCTGGTGCTGATGGCGTTGGAGCTGTTGGCGCCGGGCGTCTTTCTGTTCTGGCTCGGGCTCGCAGCACTCCTGGTCGGAGTGCTTTCGCTGCTGCTGGAGCCGGGATGGCAGGCGCAAATCCTGCTATTCGGCCTGTTCGCGGCCGCCGCGGTGCCGCTGTGGCGGCGGATGGCGCGCGGCGGCGACGTCGAGGTTCATGCGACCAACCCCTACCTCAACCGCCGCACCGATGCTCTGGTGGGGCGTGAATTCACCCTCGAAAAGCCGATCGAGGGCGGCGTCGGCATGGTGCGGATCGACGACACCGTCTGGCGGGTGTTCGGCCCCGATACGCCGGCCGGCCAACGTGTGCGGATCGTCGCGGCGGATGGTGCGAAGCTGACGGTGGCGGCGCTGTAACTCGGCCTTCGTCGTCGAGGTAATGAGCCTAGTTTCGTGGTTTTCACACCGAGATGTGTGGATGACGACACTGGGCCCCTCGGGAGAAAGCGCCAATCCGCCTTCAATCTGGAGATGGAGCGATCGAGCGCAGCGGCAGGCAGAGGTCTGTGAGGAGGTCCGAGGGCTTGGTGTCCTGCGGGCTGTTGAGATACTTCTCGACGACCGGGCGGTCGTCAGCTTCGCGGTCGGATTGCGGAAGCCAGGTGCCGAACAGCCAGTTATAAGCGGCCGACATATCGGCATAGGGGCCCTTGTGCCGAAGCACCGCATAGTCGCCCCCGGCGATCTTGATGCGCTCGACCGGCGGATCGAGGTCTTTGCCGCCCGGCGCTGCGAGCGCTGCGAACGAGCGCAACCGCTCCGGCGGCACGGCCGTCGGATCGTCGAGATACACCGCGATCATTTCGATCCGCTCCGGCAGGGCGCCGCGAGCGGCGAGTTGACCGAACAGCATTCCGAAGGCCTTGCCGATCTCGATATACGGACCGTCGTGGCGGATGGCGAACGCGGGAATGGCATCGAATCGTTGGATTTCGATCGACCAGCCACCTTGCTGAGTGGCGAGTTGCCCCAGCCGGAAATCGGCATGACTACCCCGCTCGCGATAGGTCGCCGGCGGCAACCCATAGGCGTCCGCAAAGGCGCGCGTGAACGCCGCCGGGCTGGCATATCCTGCTTTGGTCGCGATCTGCGCGATCGGGTCATCGGTCTGCGCCAGACTGACGGAGGCGCGCTGCAGCCGCAGACGGCGTGCGGTGGCGACCGCGGTTTCACCTCGGCAGGCGTGATAGATTCGATGCCAGTGATATGGCGAGAGCGACGCGACTTCGGCGATCCTGTCGAAGTCAAGCTCGCCATCGAGATTGTCGTGAATGTACGACGTCACTCGGTCAAGTCGGTCCTGGTAGTTCGTCCGTGTCATGATCATCGGTCCTCGCGCGCGACAGTTGTTGTCGCGGAGTGACATGCAGCGGGTTGATAAATCCTGCGGACTTTCGACCGACCCCAGTCATTGGCGGCGGCCCTGCCAGGCTTGTGGCGCAACCGGCGGCATCGCTCCGTGCGCCCGGCCCGCTACCCACGCCGGGCATGGACTTGGCTTCCAGCAGCCAAATCCAGCCACGATAACGGATCGACGATGTCGCCGGACTTCCGCCGGTCACGCCATTGCGCTGGGTATCGAACCCAGACATGGAGCGGGGGGAAAGAGCCTGCGACCGTCCTTTTGTTCGGTCGAGTTTTCGGAGAGGTGCCCAGGTTAGGGCGAAGTGGCGCTTACGCCACCCCGGCCCGCAGCAGGTCGTGCAGATGCACGATGCCGAGCGGCTTCTTGCCTTCGGCGACCAGCAGCGCGGTGATCTTCGAGGAGTTCAGCAGCTCCAGCGCCTGGCCGGCGAGCAGGTTCGGGCTGATCGTCTTCGGATTCCGCGTCATCACCTCGTCGACCGTGGCAGTCATCAGGTCGGACCGCATATTCCGGCGGAGGTCGCCGTCGGTGACGATGCCGGCGATCTGACCGTTGCTGTCGATGATGCCGACGCAGCCGAAACCCTTGGCGGACATTTCGACCAGCGCATCCGACATCCGGGTGCCGAGCGGCTTCAGCGGAATCGCTTCGCCGGTGTGCATC
>NZ_QTKI01000184.1:0-8973 GCF_010820945.1 Rhodopseudomonas sp. BR0C11 | reverse complement strand
TCGTGATCGACGCCTGTCAGGCCCGGCTCGGTAACCGCCGGATCGCGGCGCTACTCGACCGCGGCTTCATCGTGCTGCTGACCGGATCGAAGTACTTCGCAGGTCCCGCATTCAGCGGCGCGGTGCTGCTGCCGCCGCAGCTTGCCCAAGCCGTCGGCGCGCTGCCGCGGCTGGCGCCGGGACTTGCCGACTATCTCGGCCGCAGCGACTGGCCGCAGCGCTGGCAGGCGTTGCGCGCGCAATTTCCGGCCGAGCCGAATTTCGGCCAATGGCTGCGCTGGGAAGCTGCGCTCGAAGAGATCCGCGCTTACGTGGCAGTGCCCGCAAAGCTGCGCCGCGATGTCGTGCGCCAGCTCGGCGAGGACTTCGCCCGACTGATTGCCGCCTCACCGTCGGCGCGGCTGCTGCCGCCGCAATCCCCCGCCGGGCGCGGCGATGAATTCGCTCGGCCGACGATCTTCGCCTTCACGCTGCATAGCGACGGACACCCGCTCTCGCTGGCCGATTGCCGCGCGCAGCATCGCGCCCTTGCCGAGGGCACCGCGTGCCTGCTCGGCCAGCCGGTCGGCTGGGGCGGCCGCCACGATGACGCGGTGGCGGCGCTGCGGCTGTGTATCAGCGCCCGCCACATCATCGACATTCACGCCGATCCCGGCGCGCAGGGCCGCATCGTCGCGGATGCGGCAGCCGCGATGGCCACGCTCGAAGCGCTGCTGCGCCAGCCCTCTGTTTCCACCGACAACGCCGCCAAGGAACATCATGTCCACTAACCCCTCCCAGCTTGTCGCCGCCGATCGGATCGGCTTCGCCCGCCTGACCAAGCGCGCCTTCGACGGCGAGAATCTGTATCCGCTGTGGCAGGAGCTGATGAGCAAGACCGACGCCGGCACCGCGACGCCCGGCGAGCAGCTCGATCTGGCGCTGATCACGCAATTGTTCGGCCACAAGCAGGCCGGCCTGTCGGTGCAGACCGAGACGCTGAAGCAGCAGCAGCTGTTCCGCTCGCCCTGCGCCAGCGACAATCCGCGGCTGCGGGTGCTGGCGCTCGCCGCCGACATCGACATGGGCGGCAACACCCCGATCGAATTCCTGCTGCAGGATTCCGGCATCGAACTGCAGACACTGTATGTGGTCGACGGCGTGCCGCTGCCCGATCCGCTGCCGGCGCACGACGTCGCGATCGTGATCGCCTCCGACTCCGATGAATGCATGAGCGCGCTCGCGGCGATCGAAGCGCGCGTCGCCAACTGGCCGGCGCCGCTGCTCAACCCGCCGCACCTGATCCGCCATCTCGACCGCGACAAGCTGTACCGGCTGATCGGTGACATCGAAGGGCTGGAGATCCCCGACACCATCTCGGTCGGCCGCGACACGCTGGTCGCCGCCGCCAACGGCTCGGCAATGCTGCCGGAGATGACCGGCGGGGTCGATTTCCCGATCATCGTCCGGCCGCGCGGCTCGCATGCCGGCTTCGGCCTCGCCCGCATCACCGACAGCGTCGCGCTGCTCGACTATCTGCGCGACCGCCAGGAGAGCGATTACTTCATCGCCCGCTACGTCGATTACGCCAGCGACGACGGCCAGTTCCGCAAATATCGCGTCGTGGTGGTGGACGGCAAACCGTATGCCTGCCACATGGCGATCGCCAACCGCTGGGACATCTGGTACCTCAACGCCGGGATGGCCGAGGACGAGGTCAAGCGCCTCGAGGAAGCTGCGTTCTTCCACACCTTCGATTTCGGTTTTGCGCTGCGCCACAAGACCGCGCTCGACGGCATGATCGAGCGGATCGGGCTCGACTACTTCACCATCGACTGCGCCCAGACCCCGCGCGGCGATCTGTTGGTCTTCGAAATCGACAACACCGCGGTGGTCCATGACATGGACAGCCCGGAGCTCTATCCCTACAAGCCGCCGCAGATGCACAAGATCTTCGACGCCTTCGCGTCGATGCTGGAGCGCCGCGTAGCGTCGCGTCTGACGAGCGTGGCGTGAGCGACGCGGACCGCGCCGGCGCGAATGCCGGCGCAACGAGCCTCGATCCTGACAATTGGGACGCGCTGCGCGCCGATGCGCATCGCATGCTCGACGATATGCTCGACTACATCGCGGGCGTGCGTGACCGTCCGGTGTGGCAACCGATCCCGCCCGCGGTGCGCGCCGGCTTTGCCGAGCCACTGCCGCGCCAGGGCACGCCGCTGCCCGAAGTCTATCGCCGCTTCACCGACGAGATCGCGCCTTACGCCACCGGCAACGTCCACCCCGGCTTCATGGGCTGGGTGCATGGCGGCGGCACTGCGGTCGGGATGCTGGCCGAAATGCTGGCGGCCGGGCTCAATGCCAATTGCGGCGGCCGCGACCACATCGGCATCGAGGTCGAACGCCAGATCGTGCGCTGGCTGCGCGAATTGTTCGGCTTTCCGCAAACCGCCAGCGGCGTGTTCGTCACCGGCTCGTCGATGGCGAACTTCATGGCGCTGCTGGTCGCGCGCACCGCCGCGGTCGGACCGCAGGTGCGCGAGGGCGGGCTGCCGGGCGAACGGCTCACCGCTTACGCCTCCGCAGCGGCGCATGGCTGCGTGGTGCAGGCCGCCGATTTGGCCGGACTCGGCCGCGGCGCGCTGCGGCGGATTCCATTCGGCACGGATCATCGCATCGATATCGACGCGCTGAAGCGGCGGATCGCGCAGGATCGCGCTGCCGGCTGTCAGCCGTTCCTGGTGACCGGCTCGGCCGGCACCGTCGATGTCGGCGCGATCGACGATCTCGCGGCGCTTGCAGACCTATGCCGCGACGAAGGGCTGTGGTTTCACGTCGACGGCGCCTATGGCTCGCTCGGCATGCTGTCGGACGAAATCGCGCCCAAGCTGAAAGGCCTGTCGGAAGCGGATTCGATCGCGCTCGATTTCCACAAATGGGGGCAGGTCAATTACGACGCCGGCTTCCTGATCGTGCGCGACGGCGATCAGCATCGTGATACGTTCGCGGCGCCGGCCGCTTACTTGCGGCGCGAGACCCGCGGCCTCGCCGGCGGCTCGCCGTGGCCGTGCGACTACGGTCCCGACCTGTCGCGTGGTTTTCGCGCGCTGAAGACCTGGTTCACGCTGAAGACCTTCGGCGCCGACCGGATGGGCGCGATGATCGCGCAGACCTGCAAGGTGGCGCGCCATCTCGAAGCCCGCGTCGAACGCGAGCCGCAACTCGAGATGCTGGCCCCGGTGACGCTGAACATCGTCTGCTTCCGCTATCGCGCCGCACCGAACGTGATGGACTCGCTCAACGCCGAGATCGTCGCCGACTTGCACGAATCCGGCATCGCCGCGCCATCCTCGACCACGGTCGACGGCGCTTTGGCGATCCGCGCCGCAATCGTCAACCACCGCACGACGTTTGCGGATGTCGACCGGATGGTGGATGCGGTGCTGAAATTCGGAGCGCAGCGGGTTGGGTAGTTAGCCTTCCGCGGGTGAAGTGCCGAGGAGCACGCCCTCTCATTCGTCATTCCGGGGCGCCGCGCAGCGGCGAACGCGGAATCCATCATCACCGCGCTTGCGGTGAATAACGGTGCCTGACGCGCGGTGCCTTATGGCGAGTCCCGGGAGTATGGTTTCCGGACTTGCGCGCGGCGCGCGCAATCCGGAATGACGATGGAGAGGTAGAGGAGAGATTCCGGGTTCGCTCACTTCGTGAGCGCCCCGGAATGACGGAAGAGAGGTTGTTAGTTCGCCGTCCAGAACGCCGGCTTGGCGGGCTCCAGCCTTCCGCCGATGCGGACCGGGGCGATCTTGATGGCGAGGCCGGTGGCGTTGTCGGTTTCGACCGCGACGCCGCTCAACGTGGCGTCGCCATTGGCCGGTTCGAACCGGCCCTGCGGAATGCCGGTGAGGAAGCGATGCACCGGCTCGTCCTTGTGCATACCGATCACTGAATCATAGTCGCCGGTCATGCCGGCGTCGGTCATGTAGCCGGTGCCGTTCGGCAGGATCTGATGATCGGCGGTCGGGACATGCGTATGGGTGCCGACGACGAGGCTGACCCGGCCGTCGCAGAAATGGCCCATGCCCTGCTTCTCGCTCGACGCCTCGCCGTGGAAATCGACCACGATGGCATCGGCGGCATCACGGAGCGGACAGGCTTCGAGTTCACGCGCGATCGCAGCGAACGGATCGTTCAGCGGCTCCATGAACACGCGGCCCATCGCGTTGATCACCAGCACCCGGGCGCCGCTGCGGGTGTCGACCAGCGCCGCGCCGCGGCCCGGCGTGTGGCGCGGGAAGTTGATCGGGCGGACCAGGCGCGGCGCACGCTCGATGAACACCAGCGCTTCCTTCTGATTCCAGGCGTGGTTACCGAGCGTCACCGCGTCGGCGCCGGCATCGATGAAATCGTTGTAAATCGCCTCGGTGATACCAAAACCGCCGGCGGCATTCTCGCCATTGACGATGGTGCAATCGAGCTGCCAGTCGCGGATCAGGCCCGGCAGATGCTCGGCGATTGCGGTGCGGCCGGATTTTCCGACCACGTCGCCGATGAACAGAATGCGCAAACTATCGACTCCGGAAAGTGAGCAGGCCCTGCTCCGTTAGCACATAATCCAGCACCACGTCGTGGGCAGCGGCCGGAACGGTGGGGATTTGCTGCATTGCGAACGCCAAACCGATCGCCACCACCGGCCCACGCGCGCGCAGATATTCCAGCGTGCAGTCATAGTGACCGGCGCCGTAGCCGATGCGATGGCCGGCGGCATCGAACGCGGCGAGCGGCACCAGCACGATGTCGGGCGTCACCTCCGGTGCATCCGGCGACGGCTCACGAATGCCGAGCGCGCTGCGCGGCAACGCATCGCCGTCGCGCCAAGCCCTGAACACCAGGGGCGTGCCTTGCCGCGTCACCACCGGCAGCGCCAGCCGGGCCCCGCGGGCGGCGAGCACGTGCATCAACGGAAACGGATCGAGTTCGCCGCGGATTGGCGCATAGCCGGCGACAATCGCTCCGTCCGGCAGCGGGATCGGCAGCCCGCGCGCAGCGATCGCCGCGGCTGCGGCGCTGCGGTCGTCCTCGCTCAATGCCGACCGGCGCGCCAAAGCGGCGGCGCGCAGCGCGGTTTTGGCATCGCTGGGAGCGGCGGAAAGATCGGACATCGGCGGGTTATAGGCGGCCGCGGCGCAGGGATGAAGCTCGGGCGACCGTCAGTCCGGCTTGCCGCCGGACAAGATGGTTAAAGTGCGAGGCCGCGGTGACCGTTGAAGCACTCGATCCCGGAGTTCCCTACGAAAGTAGGTGGGCACCATATGACCGGGTCCACGGACCCGGCCAGGGACAGTTCCCGAAAGGATCGATAAGGCCCCGGGGATATATGGCTCCTGACGCGTCCCGCAGCTTCGCCCAACCAATGTAGCGATCATACCGCCGGTTCGCCAGCCCGCTCCGGGGAATTCGCGGCAACGATGAACCACCTGACGTGGACAACCGTTTCGGCTATCAAGAGCTGTCCCACGATCGCCACGAAGCTCGGCGACTCAAGCGAGGACGCTCAACCCGGATCGCCATGGCCTCGAAGTCCAGCACCACCATCGCCCGCAGAGCCCGCACCCGGGCCGAAGCCGATTTTGCGACCTGGCTGATGATGGCCAAGCTCGGCAGCTTCGACACCCTGCCCGACAATGCCCAGAAGGTGCTGAACGGCTATCGCGAGCGGCTCGACCGGATGAGCGAGATCGAGTCCAAGACGATCGCGGTGCGCGAGACCTATCAGGCCTATTACAGCGACATGGGCGGCACCGGCGAAGCCCCGGAGCCCGAGCCGCGCTCGCCACCGCCGGCCGACCGCGGCGAGGCAGTGGTCGACAACGTCGTCCGCTTCAAGAAGCCGCAGAAGCCGAAGGTGACGCGGATGGCCGATCGCGGCGCTCGTCCCGCACCATCCGGCGGCGCCCGTCGCCCGATCCCCGCGCTGCTGATCTTCGCCGCCCTGTGCGCGATCGTGGTGGCGTGGAAGTTTCTGACCAAGTAGCGCAGCCGGCAGCTCATCGCCGACGCCCCAGTTCTCGATACTTCCCCAAACGCACCACGCGCGGACCGCGGCGGAAGATGCCGCCGAGCCGTCCGAGCAGCCGAACGCTGATCACTGCCGCGTAGGAAAACACCGCCGCGAGGAACAGCACGCGGACTGCGATCTGGAACCAATTCAGGTCCTCACCCGTCATCTGCCGACACCTTCGCAAAGAAGGTCAAGGACAGGTGGACTGAAACGTTCCTCAGCCGAGCCAAGCGCGGGAGACAGCAGCGTGAACGAGAGCGTGAACGACGACGGGCGCGATCAGGCGCCGAACCAGGACAAGGCTGCGGCGAGGCCGCGCAAATCCGCCGAGAAGCGGCTGCCGCTGGTCGACAATCTGATCGACATGGTGGTGGACGGCGCGGTCGAGATCACCAAGGTCGCGGCCAAGCGCGCGGTGCGGCGGCTGGTGAGCGGTCCGGTCAAGGCCACAGTGACGAAGGCTGCGGCGCGCGCCGGCCTCGCCGAATTCACCAAACCGCTGGCCAAGCCCTCGCCGAACAAGAGCAAGACCGCCGCGAAGGCGGGAGCAACGTCGGGCGCGAAGAAGGCGGCCAAGACCACGACGAAGCCGGCCGCCAGCAAGTCTGGAGCTTCCAAGGCCAAGACGTCGAAAGCCCGCACGCCGAAGGCCAAAACGACAAAGCCCAAAACCTCGACGTCAAAGACTTCGCCATCAAAGACCGCGCCATCAAAGACTGCCAAGGCGTCGAGCGCGAAGTCCAAGACGACGAAGTCTGCGGCTTCGAAGTCAAAGGCGAAGTCCGCGAAGACGGCAAAGACGAAAAAGCGGTGAGAGGCGAGAACGTTAGTTCGACGTCGTAGTGAGCGAAGCGAAGCAATCCAGCGTCTCGCACCGCTGGATTGCTTCGTCGCGGAGATTACATGCCGCGTTCGATCGGCTGTTCGACGGCACCACCGGCTTCGGCCCAGTCTTTGAAGGCGCCGAGGTTGAACACCTTTTCGTAGCCGAGATCCTTCAGCACCTTGCCGGCCAGCGCCGAGCGGCCGCCGGAAGCGCAGTACACGATAACCGGGCGATCCTTGGCGAGGTGCTTGTCGTGGAACGGCGAATCCGGATCGGCGCGGAATTCCAGCATGCCGCGCGAGATGTTGACGGCGCCGGCGACCTTGCCGGTGTTGCCGACTTCCGGCGCATCGCGAACGTCGATCACCAGTGCGCCCTGCTCGATCAGATGGCGTGCGTCGTCGACGCTCACCCGCGGCACCGCGGCGTTGGCGGCTTCCATCATCTGCTTCAAAGTGGTCATGGCAGTCTCCTGTGGGACATGGCTCAGCGGATCAGCCAGCGCGGCGTCGCCGCCGCGTAGTCGATCCAGGCATTGCCGAAACGAATCGCGAGATGGCGCTCCTCGCGGCGAATTGCCAGCCGGTCGACCAGCACCGCCATCAACAAAGCGAGCGGCACGAACCAGCCATTGCCGGCGGCAAGCCCGATGCCGATCAACAGCAGCGTGTTGGCAAGATAGATCGGGTTGCGGCTGAAGCGGAACGGGCCCCAGGTCACCAACCGGTCGGCGGCGCGGTGCGGCAGGATGTTGGTGCGGGCAGCCCGCATCGTCAGGATCGCCCAGCCGTCGATGGCGAAGCCGAGTGCGGCGATCCCATAGCCGGCCCACATCACGATGTTGCTGCGCGGCAAGGGCAGCGGCAGCACCATGCCGAACCCGATCGCGATCACGGCCGCGATCGCCAGCAGCATCGGCGGCCACGGCAGTTTGTTCGGGCGGGAGCCCTCGGAACCAGTCATTGCAACTCGTCGGCGTACATTCGATCAACCGAATATATCGGTGGTCATGCCGATATACCAGCCGGCCGCTTCACGCGCCTGCTTGGCGCGGAGCTGCGGGCTCTCGTCGAGCTGCGAGGTATAAGGGTCGGACATCACGATCTTGCCGTCCTGCGGCGTATAGCGCGCGCCGTTCTTGATCGCATCGTCGGGGGCGATGTCGCTCCAGCAATGGTTGGTGAAGCGCACCGGCATCCGGCGGTCGCCGATCAGATCGGCGCGGATGATCATCGCGGCGGTCTTGCCCTCGTTGTTGGCGGCGAAGCCGGACTTGGGAAACTCGCCGCCGGTCGCAGAATCGCCGATCACATGGATCGACGGATCGATCAGCGACGCCATCGTGCCGGCATCCACCGGGCAGAATCCGCTGGCATCGGCGAGCCCAGCGTCGCGGCCGAGCTTGCCGGCGATCTGCGGCGGGATGACGTTGACCAGCGCCGCCTTGTGGGTCTCGAAATCGGTGGTCACGGTCATCGCCTTCGGATCGACCGCCTTGATGCCGCCGTGGATGGTCGGGTCCTGCCACTCGATCATGCCGGAGTAGTGCCGCTCCCAGCCGTCGATGAACAAGGTCTGCATCGCGAAGTGATCCTTGGCGTCGAGGATCACGATGCGGGCGTTCTTGACGCCGCGGCTCTTCAGCGCGTGCGCCATCATCGAGGCGCGTTCGTACGGCGCTGGCGGACACCGATACGGATTGGGCGGCGCGATGATCACGATCAGCGCGCCATCCCCGAGCGCATCGAGCTGGCTCTTCAGCAATTGAAACTGCGCGCCTCCGCGATAGCCATGCGGCATCCGCTCGGCAGCGGCTTCGGAATAACCGGGGACCGCGTCCCAGCGGAAGTCGATCCCCGGCGACAGCACCAGCCGGTCGTAGCCGAGCCGCGCGCCACTGGCGGTGCGGACTTCCTTGTTGTCGCGATCGATCGCCGAGACCTGATCGAATACCAGGCCGACGCCATGCGCGGCGACGCCTTCGTAGCCGAACGTCAGCGTCTCGAACGACTTCAACCCGCCGAGATACAGGTTCGAGGTGAACGGCGTCACGTAGCGGCGGTTGGCTTCGATCAGCGTGACGTCGATCGCATCATTGCCGTGGCGC
>NZ_QTKI01000183.1:0-9004 GCF_010820945.1 Rhodopseudomonas sp. BR0C11 | reverse complement strand
CTTGCGCACCGCGTTTCCGCGGACGTCGATCAGTTCGAGCGAGCCGCCGCCGAGATCACCGACGACGCCGTTGGGCTTATGCACGCCGGAGATCACCCCGAGCGCCGACAGCTTGGCCTCGCGCGGTCCCGACAGGATCTCGATGGTGACGCCGCAGATCCGTTCGGCCTCGGCGATGAAGTCGGGACCGTTCTTGGCGTCGCGGCAGGCGGCGGTCGCGATCGCGAATACCTTGCCAACCTTCATCACCCGGATCAGCGCACGAAACCGGCGGAGCGCCACCAGCGCCTTGCTGACGGCATCCTTGGTTAGCAGGCCAGTGGTCTGCACTTCGCGGCCGAGGCCACACAGCGCCTTCTCGTTGAAGACGGTGACCAGACTGCGCGCCAGCGCCTCGTAGACCACGAGACGCACGGAGTTCGAGCCGATGTCGATGACGGCGACGCTGGGTTCGCGCCTGTGCGGCTGCTTGCTCAACGTCGTCGTCCCTTAGGAAGATTGCTGGGACTGCTGACGTTCAGCACGCCGGGTGAGCCGGCGGGGTGAGGATTCCTGGAGCGACTTCCCACGGCCGGACAAGCTCGGATTGGTCATGAAGTAGTTGTGGACGTTGAAGGGCTCCTCGCCCTTGGCCGCCTTCATACGCGTCGACGATCCGTCCGGCAACAACCGCCAGCTTTGCTCGGTATCTTTCAGGTTGGCGACCATGATCTGCTCCAGCACCTGCTGATGCACGGTCGGGTTGAGCATCGGGCACAGCACTTCGACCCGGCGGTCGAGATTGCGCGGCATCATGTCGGCGGAGGAGATGTACACCGCTGCCTTGGCGCTGGGCAGACCGTAGCCATTGCCGAAGCAATAGATACGGCCGTGTTCGAGGAACCGGCCGATGATCGACTTGACCCGGATGTTGTCCGACAGACCGGGTACGCCCGGACGGAGGCAGCAGATGCCGCGAACCACCAGTTCGACCGAGACCCCTGCCCGCGAGGCTTCGTACAGCGCGTCGATGATTTCCGGATCGACCAGTGCATTCATCTTCAGCCAGATCGCGGCCGGCTTGCCGTGGCGGGCAAAGGTCGTCTCGCCGCGGATGTGCTCCAGCATGGTCTTGCGCAGCGTGATCGGCGACACCGCCATCTTCTCGATGTCGCTCGGCTCGGCATAACCGGTGATGTAGTTGAACACCCGCGCAGCGTCGCGACCGAGGATCGGATCGGAGGTGAAGTACGACAGGTCGGTATAAATACGCGCCGTGACCGGATGGTAATTACCGGTGCCGGTGTGGATGTAGGTCGTCAGGCTACCGCCCTCGCGCCGCACCACCAGCGACAGCTTGGCGTGGGTCTTGAGCTGCAGAAACCCGTATACTACCTGCACGCCGGCGCGCTCGAGGTCGCGCGCCCAGCGGATATTGGCTTCCTCATCGAACCGCGCTTTGAGTTCGACCAGCGCGGTGACCGACTTGCCGGCCTCGGCGGCTTCCGCCAGCGCGCGCACGATCGGCGAGTTGTTCGAGGTGCGGTACAGCGTCTGCTTGATCGCGACGACGTCGGGATCGCGCGCCGCCTGCTGCAGGAACTGAACGCCGACGTCGAACGATTCATAGGGATGATGGACGATCAGGTCCTTCTGGCGGATTGCCGCGAAGATATCTCCGCCATGGTCGCGCACCCGCTCCGGATGCCGCGGCACGTAAGGCACGAATTCGAGGTCGGGACGATCGACCCGGGTGAGCTGCGACAGCTCGTTCATCGCCAGCACGCCGTCGACCAGGAACACCTCGTCGTCGGCCGCGGTGAGCGCGCGCTGCACGAACACGCGCAGCTCCTCCGGCATTGAGGCGTCGACCTCCATCCGGATCACCGACCCGCGCCGCCGCCGCTTCAGCGCGGTCTCGAACAGCCGCACCAGATCCTCGGCCTCTTCTTCGATTTCCAGTTCGCTGTCGCGGATGATCCGGAACGAGCCCTGCCCCTTGACGTGGTAGCCGGGGAACAGCCGCCCAATGAACAGCGAGGTCGCCTGCTCCAGCGTCATCACCCGGACGGTCTGGTCGCGGCCGTTCGCAGGCAGACGGATGAAGCGGTCGATCCGCGCCGGCATGCGGATCAGGGCGTTCATCGGCTTGCCGTCGGAGACCCGTGCCAGCTGCAGGCCGATGGTGAAGCCGAGGCTCGGGATGAACGGGAACGGATGCGCCGGGTCGATTGCCAACGGCGTGAGCAGCGGGAAGATGTTGTGGAGGAAGTGATCCTCGATCCACGTCCGCTCCGCCTTGGTGACGTCCTTGCCGTCCAGCAACAGGATACCGGAATCGGCGAGCACGCCGCGCAGCTCGCGCCAGATCGACTGCTGGTCGCTGGCGAGTTTGGAGACCGCCTCGTTGATCAGCGCGAGCTGTTCGGACGGCGTGAGGCCGTCCGGGCTGCGCTCGGTGATGCCCTCGCGGATCTGCGCCTTGATACCGGCGACGCGGACCATGAAGAATTCGTCGAGGTTGTTGGCCGAAATCGACAGAAACCGCACCCGCTCCAGCACCGGGTGGTGCGGATTGACCGATTCTTCGAGCACCCGACGGTTGAAGTGAAGCCATGACAGCTCGCGATTGATGAATCGCTCGGGGCCGGCAGCAATCATCGACGCCGGCTCGGCTTCGCCTTTTTTCTCTTCGATGGCAATCACTTGCTCGGAGTCCATGAGAAATTGATCCAGACCAGGATGTGGCGCACCGCGGCTGCGGCGCCGCGAGACAATGCTGACGCTGCATGACGTTTCCATGACATTGAGAAACGAGGCGCAGAAGCCGTCAAGCGGCCCGCCTTCCCGCCATATGCCGCAGGGCGGGCGCTAGTCGGCGCGCAGCACTTCGGAGGCGAGCGCCCGGGTCACCGGGCGGCCGAGCCGCAGCGCCATGGTGTCGAGCTTTTCCACCACCTGGCGGGCGGCTACGAATGACCGGTCGATCCGGTTGGCGAGGTAGCCGACCAGCGCAGCGTCGATGCACATCTGGCGGTCGGCGCAGAACTTGACGATCAGGGCACGAAACAGCGCATCGTCAGGCGGCAGCAGGGACACCACCGGCACGGCCCGCAACCGCGACTTCAGGTCGCGCAGGTCGATCGACAGGGCTGCCGGCTCGACCCGGCCGGTGAACAGTACATAGGCTTCGTCTTCCCGCGCCATGTTCATCAGGTGGAAGAGCGCCCGCTCGTCGAAGCTGCCAGGCACCAGATCTTCCACCACCACCGCGCCGGTCGCCAGCGCGCCGGGCACCGCCGCGGCATTCAGCGCCTGCGCCGCGGTCGACCGCGCGCCCGCTAGTTCGGCCCAGATCGCTGCCAGATGGCTCTTGCCGCTGCCCTCGGGGCCAACCAGCATCATGATACGGTTGGGCCAGTCCGGCCAGCTCTCGATCAGAGACAGCGCCGCGGTGTTGGCTGAACCTTCCAGGAAATCCTCGCGCGACAGGCTTTCGGCATGCGGCAAGTCGAGGGCTAATTGTCGAGGTTCAACGCGAACTGGCACGGGGCGCTCCATGCCGGCCCAAAACGCGGCCGGCCGACGCGGTCAACGGCTTGGCTCGATCGTGCTCATATGCCGCATCCACTCGACGAGATAGAGGGAGACGGAAAGCAAGGTCAAGACGGTCACCGCGCCCATCAGAAAGAGGTCGTAAGGCGCCGGCTCGAAGCCGAAGGCGAGCGCGCCGAGGATCAGCGCGGCGAACGACACCTGGGCGACGGTGTTCAGCTTCGACACCATCAGCGGCTTCATCGGGATCGGCCGCCCGAACACCCAGGAGATCATCACCGCACCGACGATCATGATGTCGCGCGACACCACCAGGATCACCAGCCAGCGCGGGATCGCCCCCCAGATCCCGAGCGAGACGTAGATCGAGACCAGCAGCGCCTTGTCGGCGAGCGGATCGAGCAGCGCGCCGAGCTCACTGGACATGTTGAAGCGCTTGGCCAGAAACCCGTCGACCGCGTCGCTGACCCCAGCCACCACGAATACCGCGAAGGCGATTTCCATCTCATTGGACGCGATCGCCCAGACGATCACCGGCACCAACAGGATGCGGCAAAGCGTAATGATGTTTGGAATGCTCACGCAACGTTCCCGGCTTCCGGCCCAAATCCGCCGAAAAACCTCGACTTTCGACGGTTGAGCGGGCTGGTTTTCTACATAGACCATGCTGGGTCCCCTTGCGAGCCATTGCACGCTGGCGGAATCCGACGTAACCACCCCAAAACATCGGCCGGGCGCGGACAAGCGGGACTTAGGTCTAGCGTCGTCGCGCCGGCGAAATCGACGGCGGGCTCCGCCCTGGCGACGGATGCCCGGGTGCCGCACAGCTTGAATTGGGAAAACCGGGCATGACCGAGCGGAAGCACGGCCTCACCTACGCCGACTCCGGCGTCGACATCGATGCGGGCAACCGGCTCGTCGATCTGATCAAGCCGATGGTGCGCGCCACCGCACGGGCCGGCGCAGATTCCGAGATCGGCGGCTTCGGCGGCCTGTTCGATCTGAAGGCGGCCGGCTTCAAGGATCCGGTGCTGGTCGCCGCCACCGACGGCGTCGGCACCAAGATCAAAGTGGCGATCGACGCCGGCCTGCACACCGGCATCGGCATCGACCTGGTCGCGATGTCGGTCAACGACCTCGTGGTGCAAGGCGCCGAGCCGCTGTTCTTTCTCGATTACTTCGCCTGCGGCAAGCTCGATCCCGAGGCGGCCGCCGAGATCGTCGCCGGCGTGGCGGAAGCCTGCCGCGAGTCCGGCTGCGCGCTGATCGGCGGCGAGACCGCCGAAATGCCCGGCCTGTACAAGGACGGCGACTACGATCTCGCCGGTTTCTCGGTCGGCGCCGCCGAACGCGGCACGCTGCTGCCGTCGAAGGACATTGCCGAAGGCGACGCAGTGATCGGACTGGCGTCCTCCGGCGTGCACTCCAACGGCTTCTCGCTGGTCCGCAAGATCGTCGAGAAATCCGGCCTTCCCTATGACGCGCCGGCGCCGTTCTCGCCGGTGATGACGCTCGGCGGCGCGCTGCTGGCGCCGACCAAGCTCTATGTGAAGTCCTGCCTGCAGGCGATCCGCGACACCGGCGCCGTCAAAGGCCTCGCGCACATCACCGGTGGCGGCTTCACCGAAAACATCCCGCGCGTGCTGCCGAAGCATCTCGGCGTCGGCATCGACCTGCCGCGGATCCCGGTGCTGCCGGTGTTCAAGTGGCTCGCCGAACAAGGCGAGATCGCCGAACTCGAGCTGCTGCGCACCTTCAACTGCGGCATCGGCATGGTCATGATCGTCAAGGCCGACGCCGTCGATCAGGTCACTGAGAGCCTCACCGCCAGCGGCGAAAGCGTGCACCTGCTCGGTCAGGTGATTGCCGCCAGGGGCGAGCAGCGCGTGGTCTATGACGGCCACCTCGACCTCGCCTGGTGAGCGCGCCGATGAAGCCTCGCGTTGCTATCCTGATTTCCGGGCGCGGCTCCAACATGGCCGCGCTGATCGAAGCCGCGGCTGAAGACGGCTTTCCGGCCGAGATCGCTGTGGTGATTTCCAACGTGGCGACGGCGGGCGGCCTTGCGATCGCCGAGCGCAGCGGCATCGCCACCGTGGTGATCGAAAGCAAGCCGTTCGGCAAGGATCGCGCCGGCTTCGAAGCCAAGCTGCAGGCCGAGCTCGACGCGCGCGGCATCGAGCTGATCTGCCTCGGCGGCTTCATGCGGCTGTTCACGGCCGAGTTCGCGCAGCGCTGGTACGGCCGGATGCTGAACATCCACCCGTCGCTGCTGCCGTCGTTTCCTGGCCTCGATCCGCATGGCCAGGCCTTGCGCGCTGGCGTCAAGATCTCCGGCGCCACCGTGCACTTCGTCACGCCGGACACCGACGCAGGCCCGATCATCGTCCAGGGCGCGGTCCCGGTGCAGGACGACGACACGCCGGAAACGCTGGCCGCACGCGTGCTCGCGGTCGAGCATCGCATCTACCCAGAGGCGCTGCGGCTGCTCGCTGCCGGCTTGCTCCGGTTCGACGGCGATCTCTGCCGGTCCGCCACGCAAAGCGCAGCTGAGCGAACGCTGATCGTGCCCGCCGCCAGCTGAGCGGCAGCACGAAGTTCCCCCGGCTTTCGACCGGGGGCAGTCCGACGAACCTTCGGCTTTGGATTAGGAGATCTTCAGGTTCTCCGCCGAGGTACGACCGCGATTTTCGACCAGATCGTACTCGATCGCCTGGTTCTCGTTGAGCGTGCTCAGCCCAGCGCGCTCGACCGCCGAAATATGGACGAAAACGTCCTTATCGCCCGTGGTCGGACGGATGAAGCCATACCCTTTTGTGGGGTTGAACCATTTGACGGTGCCCTTTTGCATCGCCTGCCTCCCGATCTAGATACAAAAAAGACGCGGCACGCTGCCCGCGTGCCACGCCACAAACGGCGAACCCAATGCGATATCGATTTCCCAGTCGCGAAACATAAAGCCGAAGGGGCTAGATCCGATTGCGGGTCAATTGCAACACGAAATTTGTGGTATAGCAAGTGTCGCGCAACGCACCGTGCTGATCTCGTGTAGTACGTAGCGTAACTGATCAGTTCCGATGCAGCGCACGCTGCAATCTGCAGCACGCGTAGTTCGTCCTGCTCACCGCTGCTGCCTGTTTCACTCGCACTGACTCAATTTCGCGCATGTGAGCAGCTGTGCCGTTTGCTGCACTGCCGAACTGCGTCGCCACTGCGGCGAGGATGCGACAATATTGGACACCTGCCAGACGTGGCCACCCCCGCCTCTGTCCGGTAAGCTCCCTTCTGAATCGGCGCAGCTGGTTCCACGGACATCCACCCATCACCAAGGAGCCGTTGATATTTTGGCGAACGATCTTCAAGCTAGCTCTCCTGCGGTGAGAAATCGAATTCTGGCGCAGCTCGCACCGGACGATTTCGAAGCGCTCAAACCATTGCTCCGGCCCGTCGAGTTTCGCGGTCGCGCTGTACTGCAGGAGGCCAACCGACGCGTCGAATGCGTTCACTTCATCGAGGACGGCCTGGTGTCGCACCTCTCTGGAACCCGCACCGACTTCGTTGAAACGGCCATGGTCGGCTATTTCGGCTACGTCGGGGTTCCGCTGGTGCTGGGAGCCGATGTCGCGTCGCAGCGCTCGGTCGTGTGCATGCCGGGAACTGCGCTGAGGGTCGAGGCCGACGATCTGGCACGGGTGATGGCCGACCGGCCGCAGATCCGTGAAGAGATGCTGCGCTACGTGCCGGCTCTGATCGCCCAAAATACACAGAGCGTGCTGTGCGCCGCAAAGCACGAAATCAATCAGCGTCTCGCACGCTGGCTGTTGCTGGCGAACGATCGCATTCAAAGCGACGTGCTGTACATCACGCACGAACTGCTCGCCTCCAGCATGGGCGTTCGCCGTGCGAGCATCACCAACGCGCTGCTGCAGCTCGAAGCTGAAGGTGTGGTGGAGAAGCGCCGCGGTGCGGTGCGGATCGTGGATCGCCAGGCGCTGGAAAGCCGCACCTGCGATTGCTACCACATTGTGCGCGAAGCCTATGATCGCACCCGCACCGTCGAGTGCTGCGGTCACGATGGGGCCGATCACAGCCACCACGGCTTAGTCGCCGGAACTGCCTGAGACCAGCCCACTTTCAGGTTCATGGAAAAAGCGAGCCGCCCGGCTCGCTTTTTTCTTGTCCGGCGCGGCAGCGGCAAGCTGCGGTTAGGCGCCCTGCTCGACCGATTGCCGGCTTCGCCAGATCGATCCCGCGATCAGCACCACGATGGCGCCGACCACGGCGAACAAGTGCTCGCCGACGCCGCCGTTGCTGGCGAGGCGCGTGTACATCCCAACCATTGCGAACAGCGCATCGAGCTGACCGCCGATCGGCGCATCGAGCTTGTGCACCAAAGGCAGCACGACCGGATCGGTGGCGATCACCTGCCCGGCGATCCAGCCGAGCAGCGCAGCACCGGCCCACACCAGGATCGGCAGTTTCTCCAGAACCATCAGGATCAGTGCCGCGCCCGCCACGATCAGCGGAACGCTGATTGCGAGCCCAAGGATCAGCAGCGGCACGCTGCCATCCGCGGCAGCCGCCACCGCGATGACATTGTCCAGACTCATGATGATGTCGGCAACGACAACGATCTGAACGGCGTGCAAAAGATGCGAGGCCGCTTTGACGCTGTCTTCGTCTTCGTTCTCGGGGACCACCAGCTTGGCGGCAATCACCAGCAGCGCCAGGCCGCCGACCAGCTTCAGATACGGCCACTCCATCAGCGTGGCGACGATGCCGGTGAAGACGATGCGTAGCAGGACGGCTGCGCCTGCGCCGAGCACCATGCCCCACAATCTGTGGTTCGGCTTGAGCCCGCGGCATGCGAGCGCGATCACCAGCGCGTTGTCGCCCGACAACAGCACGTTGATCCAGATGATCTTGCCGACGGAGATCCAGAATTCGGGTTGCTGAACGCCGCTCTTGAATTGGGCGACAACCGACCAGAAGGTCGCGGGGTCAAAGACGTGCAGCACCCAGTCCACGATCTTTCCCCGACTACGCCGGCATCCCGCGGCCGCCGAGGATCAGCGGCCGGGGACGTCCGACGGGTAATGCTTATCCGACGATTTCGTTGCCGGAGAAGAACTGCGCGATCTCGATCTTGGCGGTTTCCGCCGCGTCCGAACCGTGCACCGAGTTCTCGCCGATCGACTTGGCGTGCGCCTTGCGGATGGTGCCGTCAGCCGCCTTCGACGGATCGGTCGCGCCCATCACGTCGCGGTACTTGGCGATCGCGCCCTCGCCTTCGAGCACCTGAACCACCACCGGGCCGGAGATCATGAAGTCGACCAGTTCGCCGAAGAACGGGCGTTCCTTGTGAACGGCATAGAAAGTCTCGGCCTGGTCGCGGGTCATGCGGATGCGCTTCTGGGCGACGATCCGCAGACCGGCCTTTTCGATCAGCGCGTTGATCGCGCCGGTGATG
>NZ_QTKI01000182.1:0-9016 GCF_010820945.1 Rhodopseudomonas sp. BR0C11 | reverse complement strand
CGATCCGGCCGTCACTGGTACGCCCGGTCATGTCGGTCACTTCCGCGGCCTCGCGCTGCTCGATCGGGATTTCGCGGACGCCGTCGTGGATGGTGAAGTCGATCGTCGGCGACGGCAGCGCGACGTAGAACGGCACCTTGTTGTCGGCCGCTGCCAGCGCCTTCAGATAGGTGCCGATCTTGTTGCAGACATCGCCGTCGGCGGTGACGCGGTCGGTGCCGACGATGACGATATCGACCATCCCGTGCTGCATCAGATGACCGCCGGTATTGTCCGGAATCACAGTGTGGTCGACGCCGTGATGGCCGAGCTCCCAGGCGGTCAGCGACGCGCCCTGGTTACGCGGACGGGTCTCGTCGGCATACACATGGATCGGAATACCGGCATCGAACGCCTGATAGATCGGCGCGGTGGCGGTGCCCCAATCGACAGTGGCGAGCCAGCCGGCATTGCAATGGGTCAGCACATTGACGCGCTCGCCGGGCTTCTTGGTTGCTGCAATCGCTTCGATCAGCTTCAGGCCGCTGGCGCCGATCGCCTGATTGATCGCGACGTCTTCGTCGGCGATCTCACCGGCGCGCCGATACGCCGCCGCAACGCGATCCATCGGCTGCACCGGGGCCAGCGCACGACGCATCTCGTCGAGCGCCCATTTCAGATTGATGGCGGTCGGCCGGGTTGCGACCAGCTTGGCGTAAGCGGCATCGAGCCCGGCGTCGGAGGCATCCTCACGCATTGCCAGCGCCATCCCGTAGGCTGCGGTCGCGCCGATCAGCGGCGCGCCGCGCACCAGCATGGTGCGGATCGCATCTGCCGCCTCATCGGAGCTGGTCAGCTTCACCACCACGTAGTCGTGCGGCAGCCGGCGCTGATCGATAGTGCCGACGGTCCAGCCATCAGCTTCGAGCCAGATCGTGCGGGTATGCTTGCCGTCGACTTTCATGGTGCCTCGCTGAGATCGAATCGGTCATTGCGAGCGAAGCGAAGCAGTCCAGAAGTTCACACGCCAAGCACTGGATTGCTTCGTCGCTTCCGCTCCTCGCAATGACGAGGTTTACGCCTTCAAAACCCGCCCGGCCACCGCGTCGAGCTTCTTCAGCAGTTCCGGATCGCGCGCTTCGGGGGCGGTGATGAAGGCGGCATCGAGGGCGCGGTCGGAGCCGATCGGGCATTCCTCGTGCTCGCGCGGGAAGTCCTGCGCCAGCCGCGCCACCAGGCTCTTGGCCTTCTCGGCGTTGGAGGTCAGAACGCGGACGATGTCCTGCACCGTCACCGCATCGTGGTCGGGGTGCCAGCAGTCGAAATCGGTGACCATCGCCACCGTCGCGTAGCAAATTTCCGCCTCACGGGCGAGCTTGGCCTCCGGCATGTTGGTCATGCCGATCACCGAATAGCCGAGCTGCTTGTAGGTCATGCTCTCCGCATAGCTGGAGAACTGCGGACCTTCCATGCACAGATAGGTGCCGCCGCGCGCTACCGGAATGCCCTCGGCCTCCGCCGCAGCCGCAAGGTGGATGCGCAGCCGCGGGCTCACCGGGTGCGCCATCGAGACGTGGGCGACGCAACCTTTGCCGAAGAACGAGCTTTCGCGCTTGTAGGTGCGGTCGACGAACTGATCGACCAGCACGAAGGTGCCGGGCGGCAGCTCTTCCTTGAACGAGCCGCAGGCCGACAGCGAAATCAGGTCGGTGACGCCGGCGCGCTTCAGCACGTCGATATTGGCGCGGTAGTTGATGTCGGAGGGCGACAGCCGGTGGCCCTTGTCATGGCGCGGCATGAACACGATCGGCAGGCCGGCGATATTGCCGCGCCGCACCGCGGAAGACGGCTGCCCCCACGGGCTCGCGATCGCTTCCTCTCGGACGTCTTCCAGCCCGGGCAAATCATAGATCCCGGAGCCGCCGATAATGCCGAGCACGGCCTTAGTCATGGACTGTCTCCCCGACGAAAGCGTTTTCGAGCGAAGTGGTCACCGGTTCGCGTGAAGAAAACGCGTCACAACAAATCTGCCGCCGCATTCAACATGCGGGCGGGGCAGCGACAACCCCTTACGGCGGCGGATCAGCCAAACGTCTTATCTTACCGCGTTGTCGGACACGCCCATGACGGGCCGTCGCCGCGACGAATTTTCCTGTTCCCGAACCTACGACGATCGGATTAGGATCATCGCTAAGGCCACGCAAAAGCGGCCAAGGGGAGAGAAACAACGTGATGACTGGACGCGTCGTGTTCGGCGCCATGGAGGAGGTCGTCTACGGTCAGCCGGCGGCGGAGGCGCTCGCCGCTCAGCTTGACCGCATCGAGGCGCAGCGCGCTCTGCTGATGGTGTCAGGCACGCTGAACCGCACCACCGATGAAATCGCCAAGATCAAAGATGCGCTCGGCAGCCGCTGCGCCGGGGTGTTCGACGCGATGCCGGCGCATACGCCGCGCGCGGCAGTCATCGCTGCCACCGAACAGGCCCGCGCCATCAAGGCCGACATCATCGTCACCGTCGGGGGCGGCTCGATCACCGACGGCGCCAAGGCGGTGCAGATCTGCCTCGCCAACGACATCTCGAGTGCCGCCGAGATCGACCGCGTCCGCAACATCAACGCGCCGGTCGCCCCCAAAGTCCGGCAGATCAGCGTCCCGACCACGATCTCGGGCGGCGAATTCAGCGCCATTGCAGGCGTCACCAACGAGGCAACGAGGGTCAAGGAGAAGCTGGCGCATCCGCTGACGATGCCGCGCGCCGCGATCCTCGATCCGGCCATTACCCTGCACACGCCGGAATGGCTGTTTCTGTCGACCGGCATCCGCGCGGTCGACCACTGCGTCGAAGCGATCTGTTCACGCGAAGCGCACCCTTACGGCGACGCCCAGGCGCTGCGCGGCCTTTCGATGCTCGCCGCGGGGCTGCCGCGCGTCAAAGCCGATCCGACCGACCTCGACGCCAGGGTCGATTGTCAGATCGGCACCTGGCTGTCGATGGGCGCGCTGTCGTCCGGCGTGCCGATGGGAGCCAGCCACGGCATCGGCTACGTGCTCGGCGCGGTGTTCGACGTGCCGCACGGCCACACCTCCTGCATCATGCTGCCGGCGGTGATGCGCTGGAACAAGTCCGCCAACCGCGACCGCCAGGCACTGGTCGCCGCCGCGATGGGCCATCCCGGCGAAGACGCCGGCGACGTGCTCGACGCACTGATCCGGGTGCTCGGCATGCCGCGCAGCTTGCGCGAAGTGAACGTCGGGCCCGAGCATTTCGAGCGGATCGCCAACCAGGCAATGGGCACCCCATGGGTGCCGCGCAATCCGCGCCCGATCGAAGGACCGGCGCAGGTCCGGGAGATCCTGGAGCTCGCGGCGTGAAGACGCGCCTGCTTTCGCGGGGCCAACAACGATGAGACCGTCATTGCGAGCGTAGCGAAGCAATCCAGGAGCGCAGTGCACGTCGCTGGATTGCTTCGTCGCTTCGCTCCTCGCAATGACGACGAAAAACCAGAAGCTCAGGCACGCATCAGCACGAGGAGCACGATGTATCCCGGCCAGTTCGCGAAGACCCGCCCCGACCATCCCGCCTTCATTATGGCTTCCACCGGAGAGACGGTGAGCTATGCCGAGCTCGAGGCTCGCAGTAACCGTCTGGCGCATCTGTTGCGCAATCACGGCCTGCGGCGGCTCGACCACTATTCGATCTTCATGGAGAACAACAACCGCTACATCGAGGCGTGCGCCGCCGGCGAGCGCAGCGGCTATTACTACACCTGCGTCAACTCCTACCTGACGCCGGCCGAGCTCGCCTACATCCTGACCAACAGCGAATCGCGCGCGCTGATCACCTCGAAAGCCAAGCTCGACGTCGCCCGCGAGGCGCTGAAGGAATGCCCCAACGTCACGCTGTGCGTGGTGGTCGACGGTGACGGCGAGAGCGAGCGGATCGTCGGGCTCGCCGACGCGACCAAGGATCTGCCGGACACGCCGATCGCCGACGAAAGCCTCGGCACCGCGATGCTGTATTCGTCCGGCACAACAGGCCGACCGAAGGGAATCCTGCGCCCGCTGCCGGAGCAGCCGCCGTCCGAACCGCTGCCGCTGTTCCACTTCCTCAACATGCTGTGGAAGTATCGCGACGGCATGATCTATCTGTCGCCCGCGCCGCTGTATCACTCGGCGCCGCAGGCTGCGGTCGGCCTCACCATCCGCGACGGCGGCACCGTGATCATCATGGAGCATTTCGATCCGGAGCAGTATCTGGCGCTGATCGGGAAGCACAGGGTGACGCACAGCCAGCTCGTGCCGACGATGTTCTCGCGGATGCTGAAGCTGCCTGAAGAGGTGCGGAAGGCCTACGATCTGTCGACGCTGGAAGTGGCAATCCACGCCGCAGCGCCCTGCCCGCCGCAGGTCAAGGAACAGATGATCGAATGGTGGGGACCGATCATCCACGAATATTACGGCGCCACCGAAGGTCTCGGCTTCACCGCCTGCAACAGCGCCGAGTGGCTGGCGCATCGCGGCACGGTCGGCAAGGTGATGTTCGGCGACCTGCATATTCTCGACGACGGCATGAAGCCATGCCCGAAAGGCACGCCCGGCCAGATCTGGTTCAAGACCGCCACGCCGTTCGAGTACTTCAACGACCCGAAAAAGACCCAGGAAGCCCGCTCGAAAGACGGCAGCATGAGCACCGTCGGCGACGTCGGCTATGTCGACGACGACGGCTATCTGCACCTCACCGACCGTGCCACCTTCATGATCATCTCGGGCGGGGTGAACATCTATCCGCAGGAGTGCGAGAACCTCTTGATCACTCACCCCAAGGTCGCGGATGCCGCGGTGTTCGGCGTGCCGAACGAAGATCTCGGCGAGGAGGTCAAGGCGGTGGTGCAACCGATGCCGGGCGTCGCCGCCGGCGCCGACCTCGCCGCCGAACTGATTGCCTTTTGCGCGCAATCGCTGTCGCGACAGAAGGTGCCGCGCTCGATCGACTTCATGGACGAACTGCCGCGGCTCCCCACCGGCAAACTCTACAAGCGCCTGCTGCGCGACCGCTATTGGGGCAAGAAGGAAAGCCGGATCGTGTGAGTCGGAGCGACGCAGCACGGCGCACTCCCTCTCCCGCTTGCGGGAGAGGGCTGGGGTGAGGGCGACACAAGCACTGACTTACGTTGTTCAGAAAAGCCTTCCCTCAGCAGCACGGCGCAGCGATTGGGTAAGGACATCCTCTCCGCGAGTCGCGGTCTCACTGCCTGGAGCGCCCTCACCCCAACCCTCTCCCGCTTGCGGGAGAGGGAGTGCGCCGTGCCCCGGGGAGAGGCAACTGCCTCATGGGCAGAATCGGTGGGAATGGGCTATAGGGACCTCATGTCCCCGCTCCCCTGCCCGCGCGTATGACCCGTTCCGCGCCCCGCGAAACCGACGACGACCTCGACGCACGGATGCTGTCGACGTTGCAGCACATGTTCGGGCTGTCGTCATTCCGCGGCCAGCAGGAAGCGATCGTGCGGCATGTCGCCGATGGTGGCGATGCGCTGGTGTTGATGCCGACCGGCGGCGGCAAGTCGCTGTGTTACCAATTGCCGGCACTGCTGCGCGACGGCTGCGGCGTGGTGGTGTCGCCGCTGATCGCGCTGATGCGCGACCAGGTGGCCGGGCTGCTGGAGAGCGGCGTGCGCGCGGCCGCGCTGAATTCAACGCTGTCCTATGACGAGGCCAACGCGATCGAGCAGCAGCTCCTCAAGGGCGAACTCGATCTGCTGTATGTCGCGCCCGAGCGATTGCTGACACCGCGCTGTCTGGCGCTGCTGGCCAAAGCCAAGCTCTCGCTGTTTGCGATCGACGAGGCGCATTGCGTGTCGCAATGGGGCCACGACTTCCGCCCCGAATATGTCGGCCTCTCGGCCATCGCCGAGAAGTTTCCGAACGTGCCGCGGATCGCGCTCACAGCGACCGCCGACGCGCTGACCCGGCGCGAGATCGCCGAGCGGCTGGCGCTGACGGATGCGCCCTGCTTCGTGTCGAGCTTCGACCGGCCGAATATCCGCTACACCATCGTCGACAAGCAGAACGCACCGGCGCAGCTCAAAGCCTTCATCGACGAC
The DNA here is from genome assembly GCF_010820945.1 of Rhodopseudomonas sp. BR0C11. Taxonomy (NCBI): domain Bacteria; kingdom Pseudomonadati; phylum Pseudomonadota; class Alphaproteobacteria; order Hyphomicrobiales; family Nitrobacteraceae; genus Rhodopseudomonas; species Rhodopseudomonas sp. BR0C11. The sequence continues at coordinate 2,933 of NZ_QTKI01000182.1, read as the reverse complement.
CGCCATCGCGGCCATTCCGGCGTGGTGTATTGCCTGTCACGCGCCAAGGTCGAGGACATCGCCGAGACCCTGAGCAAATCCGGCCTCACCGCGCTGCCGTATCACGCCGGCCTGCCGCCGGACGTTCGCGCGCGCAATCAGGACCGCTTCCTCAATGAGGACGGCATCGTGATCGTCGCCACGATCGCGTTCGGCATGGGGATCGACAAACCGGACGTGCGGTTCGTCGCGCATCTTGATCTGCCCAAGAGCATCGAGGCCTATTACCAGGAGACCGGACGCGCCGGCCGCGACGGCAAGCCGTCCGACGCCTGGATGGCCTATGGCCTGTCCGACATCGTGCAGCAGCGCCGGATGATCGACGAGAGCAGCGGCTCGGACGCCTTCAAGCGGGTGTCGATGGGCAAGCTCGATGCGCTGGTCGGCTTGTGCGAATCCACCGGCTGCCGGCGCACGCGGCTGCTCGGCTATTTCGGCGAAACCTCGACGCACCCGCACTGCGGTAATTGCGACAACTGCCTGAATCCGCCGAAGGTGATTGACGGCACGGTGGCGGCGCAGAAGCTGCTGTCCTGCGCCTATCGCACCGGGCAGCGGTTTGGCGCCCAGCACCTGATCGACGTGCTGCTCGGCCGGCTGACCGAGCGCGTCTCTCAGTTCGGCCACGACAAGCTGTCGGTGTTCGGCATCGGCGGCGAGTTTGGCGAGAAACAATGGCGCGCGGTGATCCGCCAACTGGTGTCGCTGGGGCACCTGGCGCCGGACAGCGAGGCGTTCGGCGCGCTGAAGCTGACCGAAACCTCGCGTGCGGTGCTGAAAGGCGAGTCCGAGGTAGCGCTGCGCGAGCAGACCGGCCGCCCGCCGCGGTCGAAATCGCGCCGCGGCGATCTGGTCGGCAGCGCCCAGCGCGAGACCAGCGGCGATCCAGAGCTGTTTGCCGCGCTGAAGGCGTGGCGATCTGAAGTGGCCAAGGCCCGTGGCGTGCCGGCCTATGTGGTGCTGCACGATGCCACCCTCGACGGCCTTGCGGCAACAAAGCCGCGAACGCTGGACGAGATGCGGGGCATTCCGGGCATTGGCGACAAGAAGCTCGAGCATTACGGCGCCGCGCTGCTGGCGGTGATCGGCGAACACCGTTAGCCGGCCGCCAGACCATCGCCAGCCTAAAGGAAGTGGTCCGGATCCTGCACAGCTTCTCCTGACGGACTTCAGGAGGTGTCGCGATGCCGCTCTACGGCTTCCATTGTAAGCAATGCGACAAAGACAGCGAATTGCTGGTCGGCTTCGACGACAAGCCGCCGTGCCCGGCCTGCGGCAGCCGGCGAATGGAGCGGCTGGTCTCTCGGCCCGCCCCACCCGGCAAGAGCAAGAGCGTGATGAAAGCCGCTCGCGCTCAGGCGGCGCGCGAGGGGCATTTGTCGAATTTTAGTCGCAAGGAGCGCGGTCTCTAACGACCGCGCCCACGCGAGCCGATCAATAGCCGCCGACTGCGTTGGGTGGCGCGTAGCCGTAGCTGTCGTAGCCGCGATCCCACGCGCTGTAGCGCGGATTCATGACGCAGTTGCCGCCGGCGCCGCTCGCGGTGAAACGGCAAGACGAGTAGGTGGCGTAGTTGCAGTCGCCGGGGTAGCCCTGCTGCTTGCCCTGGATGCAGTACGGATATTCGACACTCGCCGCCGCCGGCTGCGCGCCGATCAGTTGCGTCGCGCCAAGTGCGCCGAGCGCCATCACTGCCAATGCCAGACGTCTCATCTCGCTCTCCTTGTGTTGTCACCGATGCGAGACAGAACCGCAGCGTCCGAGTGCCGTTCCGGACCGGCTTTCACAAAAGCATCATCGAAGCTGCGACGCGTCGCCGCCGCACCGCGCGCTGAGCCTTACGATCCGCGCATCCGGTGACGCCGGCCGGACCGATTGCGCGTCGTCGCGGCGGATGGCAAACCTCCCCATCATGCGACCGCTTGCGAATTGCGCAGCGCGGAACGCCAACAACAACGCGCAGCACGCGCGGGACAAAGGGAGGACGAGACATGTCGCAGCTGATCGAAGCGCCGGGCGGGGTGACGCCATTCGACGGAATGGACGTGCCGTGGCTGCTGAAGCTGCACGCCGAGGCACGGCGCGAGCATCCTTTCGTGATCTGGGCGCCGTTCGACGGCCCGTCGCGGAGCTGGAGCTACGGCGAATTCCATGAGCGCGTCGGCGCGCTCGCCGCCGGCCTCGCCAAGCGCGGCATCAAGCCGGGCGATTACCTGCTGATCCATCTCGACAATTGCGTCGAGTTTCTGCTCGCCTGGTTCGCCTGCACGGAGCTCGGTGCAGTTGCGGTCACCACCAACACCCGCTCGGCCGCCGCAGAGATGGAGTACTTCGCCGACCATTGCGGCGCGGTCGCCGCCATCACCCAGCCGGCCTATGCCGATCTGGTGGCCACCAACTGCAAGAAGCTGAAATGGATGGCGGTGATCGGACACGATCCCGGCGCGGCAATCACAGCGCAGCCGGTCGCAAAGGGCGACTCGTTCGACAGTCTGTTTGGCGACAGCGCCGACCGGCCGCGTCGCCCGACCGACCCGCTGGCGCCGTGCAGTGTGCAATACACCTCGGGCACCACCTCGCGACCCAAGGCGGTGCTGTGGACCCACGCCAACGCACTGTGGGGCGCCAAGATCAACGCCGCACACCAAACGCTGCGCGCCGACGACGTGCATCTGTTGTATCTGCCGCTGTTCCACACCAATGCGCTGGCCTATTCGATGCTGTCGACGCTGTGGGTCGGCGGCGCTGTCGTGGTGCAGCCGCGGTTCTCGGCGAGCCGCTTCTGGAAGGTCTCACTGGCGCATGGCTGCACCTGGCTGTCGACGATCCCGTTCTGCATGAAGGCGCTGCTCGAGCACGAGGTCCCGAAGGCGCATCGCTTCCGACTGTGGGGC
>NZ_QTKI01000181.1:0-9016 GCF_010820945.1 Rhodopseudomonas sp. BR0C11 | reverse complement strand
GACCTGAGAGCTGCGATGCCCATCCTGACCAGCGGCGACATTGCGGCCCTTCACCGGCACTGGCAGACGGCCGTCCAATCGCCGCGCAGCTAGTCCCGTAGCCCGGATGAGCGCAGCGACATCCGGGATCAGCGTCGCGACGGCACGAAGAGTTCCGGGTGTCGCTACGCTCACCCGGGCTACGCTGATCCACTCTGCGGGCTTCGGGCTTTGCTTGCCCGTCCAACCTCACCGCCGTCATTCCGGGGCACGCCGCCTTGCGGCGTGAACCCGGAATCTCACGGCACCTTGGTGAGGGCCAAAGGTCACCGCATTGCCATCTCGCAAGCACTGGGAGTATGGAATTTCGGGCTCGCGCTCCGCGCGCCCCTGAATGACGAGCAAGGAGGTCCGATGAGTGCATCATCCGGCTATCTGGCGCTGGTCTACAAGGACAGCGACACCTCCTACGGCGTCGCCTTTCCTGACGTGCCCGGCTGCATCTCGGCGGGCGACACCTTCGAGCAGGCGATCGACAACGCCGCCGAAGCGCTCGATGGTCACCTCGCATTGCTGCGTGTCGACGGCGATCCGATCCCGCAGCCACGCAGCATCGAGCAGCTGCGCGACGACCCGGAGTTCGTCGCGGACGCTGCAGATGCAGTGGTGGCGTTCGTCCGGCCGCGTGCGGAGCGAGCGGCGGCGGAGTGACGAGCCGCATCGTCTGTGGCCCGGATGAGCAAAGCGATATCCGGGATCAGCATCTCGGCGCACGAAGACTCCCGAGTATCGCTGCGCTCACCCAGGCTACGCTTGCTGTCGACCCGAGGAAGTGGTTTCGATGACCTGCGATGTCAAAGAAGTGCTCGTCGCGCTCAATGCGGTAAATGGCGGCGGCGAGATTAATGTCGATGCCGTGAAATCGCTCCGCTGGTCAGTCGACCCGGAGATGGAAGGACTGATGGATGATATTTATCGGGAGCTGATAATATTCGCGAGTGATGACGATGACAGACGCCGGGATCAATCGTATGACGAAACTTGGCGCAGGAATATGATCAAATGGCGCGATCGATTAACGAGCGCTCTTGAACGAAGGGACTCGTTGTCCTGAGCTAGTCCCGTAGCCCGGATGAGCGAAGCGACATCCGGGGCAGCATCTCGGCGGGGCAAAGAGACTCGGGTATCGCTGCGCTCACCCGGGCTACGCTTGCTAAGCAGCAGTTTCCGATGTTTGCGTCACGTCGCCACGGCCTGCCAGGAGGCCGGCGACCGAGATATCCTCGTCGAGCGCGTCCCAATGCAGGCCGACGCGGCTCAATTCCACCTGTGCGCGCTCCGCAGGCGTCGCTCGCAACAGGCGTGGAAACCAAGCCAGCGGCACGCCGAGGGTGCGGCCATCCGACAGCTCGACCCACATCGTGTGATCGTCAAAGCGGACGCTGGTGGCTGAAATGGTCATGCCATGCTCTCAGGACAATCGTCGCAATTGTCTGCGACAGCGGCCATGGTAGTCCTGTAGCCCGGATAAGCGAAGCGCCATCCGGGAGCGGCGTATCAGCAAGTCGATGAATATCCCCGGGTATCGCCACGTCCGCTAGGGCTTGTGTGCACGCAGCAAATCGAATTACCTCAACCGGAGGCCAATGCAAACTTTGGGTTTTTGAAAACGATTTCACTGATATCAGAATAGAATGAATACAGGTTTGGACCCTTGATCTCAGCCAGCCCGGGATGAGCAGAGTTATTCCTAAACTCGAAGCAATGCCGCAGCCGGCCATGCTGGTTGCCATCGATCAGCTCCATGTATTCAAGGACCCATAGCAGCTCGCTGTCGAACACCGTTTGTAGGTCGGACCTGGATTCCACAACAAAGCTCTTCTTGACCCATTTGAACCGTCCCGTCGTCTTACCGGCCAGTTCTTTGCTGGCCTTCGTAAACGTATCGTAGCCGAGTTCTTCAATCTTCCTTTGCACTCTAGAGATCACCGCGCACCACCCCAGAACGACGCAAGCTCTAAGGGCATTCACGGTCAGGCACCGCTGCGCCTCGTCGAGGTACTCAATCTCGCTTCCTGCGAGTCCTTCGATGAAAGGGGTAATGCTGAGCGTCTGTTCAGGTGCAAAGGTGGCCGTTTCGAGCGAGTGGACGATCTCCTTGTAAATTGCGATAGCCGAACCGATCTCGGTCAATAGTGCAGCCTTGCGCGGCTTGGTCTTCGACATTCTCAGAAGTTTATCGAAAACGGCAGTGGCGTCAGGTATATGATCCGAACACCTTTTCGAACCTTCAAGTGCCGACTTAATTGTATCGAACCAGCTGGACGCAACGGCCTTCACGTCCGACAGCAGGCTCCCTGATTGAACCTGCGCGCCGGAGTAACGACCCACTCTCCTTTGCAGGTCGATAATGGCCTTTACATGTGCGGAAGTCTCCGCGAGGAGCTTCTCTTTCACTGGGCCAACTCTTTGATAGTCTCAGCGAGCTTCTTGAGGCCCTGACCGGTCAGTTCGACAGACCCGTTTTCGTCAATCGAGTCGCCAGTAATTGCGCCCTTGAACAGATCAGCACTACGCTTCAGCGTCTTGTTGAAGTTGCTGTCAAAAAAACCGTCATCTTTGACGGCCTGGCGAAGCTCGGAGTACGGAGCGCTTAGACTGTTGCTCAGCAGTCCATTTTCAAGCAGCACCATCATCACTTTCATCATCTGCGCCTTGGCCATGCTTCCGGATGGAATCTTGTAAACAGGAAGCATCGGCTCATGCTCCAGCATGAAGAGTTTGGCTATATCATCCTCTGTTGCGTCACCCCTATTCAATATGGCCTTGATGTTGCCGGGGATCTTGTTACCAGCTGGTAGCTTGACATTCTGATCAGTCTTCTGCTCTCCCGCAGGCGACTTCTCATCCGGCTCCCGTTCAAATTTTGAGCCAGAAAATGCCTTCTCAAATAGGAGCTCGAAGCACCTGAGCCGGAGCGGCTCGGGTACCGTGTTTACGATCTCCACAATTTGGACGATGTCCGTCTTTGCTTTCTCGAAATCCATCTTCGTCATATGGCACCTCCGAATGGAGACTAATTTGCTTGGAAACAGCCCTGGGTTGCAACTGGATTTGTTTGCTTATCATCCGGATTCTGTATGAACTCCGATCGCGTGGTCAGAGATCGTTCCGTGAATGCAAGCTACGCCACGTAGGGGCGAACAGCGGAGCGTATTGCGCCGTCGCATGGTGAGTGGTTGATTGCGCTGCGCTAATCCGCGCTATGGGGTTGCGATTACAGGTGGAGGGTGCTGCGGACTATTTGAATGACGTTTGGTAAGTAACTTTCTAGAAGGCCTAATGCCCTCTTGGCCAATTCGCCGGCCATGGTACCGGCCATTTTTTCTAATACCCAGTATAGAGGTGCGGCTACAACCGCGCCGATTGTGACTATCCGGGCTTTTGGTCCCGAGAGTATAGTTTTGCCAGCCGTGAGCTCCTTAGTGATCTGCTGTCGGTCATCTGGAGAAATTGTGTTGTCGCCGTGCAAGTTGTCTTCGAGTTCATCGATAGCGTTGAGAAGGTCTGTGTGAAGAGAGTTGTGTTCGAGTGGGACTTCGCGGTCGGAAGCAGGAATGGAGGTTATGCTGTCAATTGAGGGGGCGCTCTCATCGTAGTGTTTTTTGATGTATCTCCGAAGATCGGAAAGGAACGGTCTGAACATGTTGTCCGTCAGACTTTGATGAATCTCGTCGAGATTATTGGATCTGCCTCTGAAGTATGTAAATGCGAACTGTTCTGGCTTTATTGCGCCGGAGATCATTTGCTCTGCAATATTCAGATAAAGAGACAGAATGTCTCTTTGATCCTCTGGCAGTTTAACATGGCTGCCTCCCAATCCCCGAGTCGTTGTCAAGTGGGTGGCGCTAATCTCCTCCCATGAAAGACGGCCTCTGAGATATCGAATGTGCGCTCCTAAGTTGTCGTCATCCAATTCGATGAATGAAATGAGATGTTTAAGCCGAACGACGAAGTCGTTGCGGTGCGTAGTGGTCAACTGGTTGGATAGGTCGTCGAATTCTTCAAGGAATTCGATAAGTGAGTTTGTCATGCTGTACTCCGAGGAGGTGCTGACTAAAGGTGGCGTTCTCCGTAACGACTTGTCTTTTTAGTTGATGGTTCGAATGTAAAGAGGCCGCTCTTTCGAGCGGCCTTTCGTACTCTTGGATGGCCGCGATCGGCTCCGCCTTCTTCTGTGGTGGCTGTAGGTCTCAGCTGCACCCCGTCGTCGAGCCGCAAGTATCACACTTCATGCAGGTCCCGTTCCGCACCAGCGTGAAGTTGCCGCATTCCGAGCACATCTCGCCTTCGTAGCCCTTGGCTTTGGCTTCGGCGCGGCGTTCGGCTTTGGTTGGGGCGGCCTGGGTCGCGGCGGTGGTGGCTTTGCTCCACTGCAGCGCTTCCAGCTTCTCGGTCGGTGACAGATCCGTCTGCACTTCCTGCTTCAGCGCGGTGGCGCCTTCGAGGGCGTCGCCGACGCGGGAGGAGGCGAGTGCGGTGACGGTCGGCGCGGCGCCGGCCGGGGCGTTGCGCGGCGTCGTCTCCGCCGGGTGGGCGGGGGTGCTGCGCATCACCACCAGATTGTCGGTGCGCGACCGGGTCAGGCCCTTGGACAGATACTTGGTCGCCGCCGCCGGGCCCGCGATCACGCCGCCATCCGGCACCTTGCCTTCGTCGACGCCCTTGCCGATGGCATCGAAGCCGGTCTCGGTCGGATCGACATGGGCGAGGTCGAACCGGCCCATGTAGCTCACCGCCAGCTCGCGGAACACGTAGTCGAGGATCGAGGTGGCGTATTTGATCGAGTCGTTGCCCTGCACGGGGCCGGCCGGCTCGAACCGGGTGAAGGTGAAGGCGTCGACATATTCTTCGAGCGGCACGCCGTATTGCAGGCCGAGCGAGACCGCGATGGCGAAGTTGTTGATGAAGGAGCGCAGCGCCGCGCCTTCCTTGTGCATGTCGATGAAGATCTCGCCGAGGCGGCCGTCATCGTATTCGCCGGTGCGCAGGTAGACCTTGTGGCCGCCGACCACCGCCTTCTGGGTGTAGCCCTTGCGGCGATCCGGCATCTTCTCGCGCTCGCGCATCACCACGATGCGCTCGACCAGGCGCTCGACCACCTTCTCGGAGACGTGCGCGGCGCGGGCGGCCATCGGCTTGTCGAGGAAGGTGTCGATGTCCTCGTCCTCGTCGTCGTCCGCGATCAGCTGCGCGTTCAGCGGCTGCGACAGCTTGGAGCCGTCGCGGTACAGCGCGTTGGCCTTCAGCGCCAACTTCCACGACAGCATGTAGGCGGACTTGCAGTCCTCCACCGTGGCGTCGTTCGGCATGTTGATGGTCTTGGAGATCGCACCGGAGATGAACGGCTGCGCCGCGGCCATCATCCGGATGTGGCTCTCGACCGACAGATAGCGCTTGCCGATCTTGCCGCACGGATTGGCGCAATCGAACACCGCGTAGTGCTCGGGCTTCAGGTGCGGCGCACCTTCCACCGTCATCGCGCCGCAGATGTGGATGTTGGCGGCCTCGATCTCGCGCTTGGTGAAGCCGAGCGCGGTGAGGAGGTCGAAGTTCGGTTGCGCGATCTGCTCGGCTTCGATCTTGAGGACGTCTTTGAGGAAGTCCTCGCCGAAGGTCCACTTGTTGAAGGCGAACTTGATGTCGAACGCGGTCGGCAGCGCCTTCTCGACCTTGGCGAGCGCTTCATCGGTGAAGCCCTTGGCCTTCAGGGTCGAGGCGTTGATGGCCGGCGCATTCGACAGCGAGCCGTGGCCGACGGCGTAGGCCGAGATCTCTTCGATCTGGTGCTCCGGATAGCCGAGCACGCGCAAGGCGGCCGGCACGGCGCGGTTGATGATCTTGAAGTAGCCGCCGCCGGCCAGCTTCTTGAATTTCACCAGCGCGAAGTCGGGCTCGATGCCGGTGGTGTCGCAGTCCATCACCAGGCCGATGGTGCCGGTCGGCGCGATCACCGTGACTTGCGCGTTGCGGTAGCCGTGCTGCTCGCCGAGTTCGAGCGCCTTGTCCCAGGCCGCCTTGGCGTGAGCGACGGCGTCCGGGATCGGGCAGCCGGCGTGGTCGAGCGGTACCGGGTTGACCGACAGCGCCTCATAGACGCGGGTCTCGCCATGCGCGGCGCGGCGGTGATTGCGGATCACCCGCAGCATATGGTCGGCGTTCTTCTTGTAGCCGGGGAAGGCGCCGAGCTTGGCGGCCATCTCGGCCGAGGTCGCGTACGCGGTGCCGGTCATGATGGCGGAGAGGGCGCCGCACAGCGCGCGGCCTTCCTTGGAGTCATACGACAGGCCCATGGTCATCAGCAGGCCGCCGATATTGGCGAAGCCGAGGCCGAGGGTGCGGAATTCGTAAGACAGCTCGGCGATCTGCTTGGACGGGAACTGCGCCATCAGCACCGAGATTTCGAGCACCACGGTCCACAGCCGGCACAGATGCTCGTAGGCGTCGAGGTCGAAGCGGTTGGCGCCGACGTCGTAGAACGCCAGCAGGTTCGCCGAGGCGAGGTTGCAGGCGGTGTCGTCGAGGAACATGTATTCCGAGCACGGATTGGACGCGCGGATGTCGCCGGACGCCTTGCAGGTGTGCCAGTCGTTCATCGTGGTGTTGAAGTGCAGGCCGGGATCGGCGCTGGCCCAGGCCGCGGTGCCGATCTTCTCCCACAGGTCGCGGGCCTTCAGCGTCTTCACCACCTTCTTGTTGGTGCGGGCGGTGAGGTGCCAGTCGCCGTCGGTCTCGACCGCGCGCAGGAAGTCGTCCCTCAGCGACACCGAGTTGTTGGAGTTCTGGCCGGCGACGGTGAGATACGCCTCAGAATCCCAGTCGGTGTCGTAGATCGGGAAGTCGATCTCCTTGTAGCCCTGCTTGGCGAACTGGATGACGCGCTTGATCATCGCGTCCTGCACCAGCGCGCGGCGCGCCAGCTTGACCTCGCGGCGCAGCGCCGGATTCTTCTCCGGATCGAAGCAGTCGTCGCCCGAGCCCTGGCAGTTGACGCAGGCCTTCAGGATCGCCTTGAGGTGCTTCTGGTTGACCTTGGAACCGGTGACCAGAGCCGCGACCTTCTGCTCCTCCTTCACCTTCCAGTCGATATAGGCCTCGATGTCCGGGTGATCGACGTCGACCACCACCATCTTGGCGGCGCGGCGGGTGGTGCCGCCGCTCTTGATGGCGCCGGCGGCGCGGTCGCCAATCTTCAGGAAGCTCATCAGGCCGCTCGACTTGCCGCCGCCCGACAGGCGTTCGCCTTCACCGCGCAGCCGCGAGAAGTTGGAGCCGGTGCCGGAGCCATACTTGAACAGCCGGGCCTCGCGGACCCACAGGTCCATGATGCCGCCGTCGTTGACGAGATCGTCCTCGATGCCCTGAATGAAGCAGGCGTGCGGCTGCGGGTGCTCGTAGGCCGACTTCGACTTGGTCAGCTTGCCGGTCTTGTAGTCGACGTAGTAGTGGCCCTGGCCGGGACCGTCGACGCCATAGGCCCAATGCAGGCCGGTGTTGAACCACTGCGGTGAGTTCGGCGCCACCATCTGCATCGCCAGCATGTAGCGCAGCTCGTCGAAGAAGGCGCGGGCGTCGTCTTCGCTCGAGAAGTAGCTGCCCTTCCAGCCCCAATAGGTCCAGCAGCCGGCGAGGCGGTCGAACACCTGCTTGGCGGAATGCTCGGAGGTGTAGCGCTCGCTCTCGGGCAGGGCGGTGAGGGCGTCGGTGTCGGCGACCGAGCGCCACAGCCACGACGGCACGCTCTCTTCTTCGACCTTCTTCAGGCGCGCGGCGACGCCGGCTTTACGGAAATACTTCTGCGCCAGCACGTCGGAGGCGACCTGCGACCAGAACTCCGGCACCTCGACATTCTCGAGGCGGAACACCACCGATCCGTCCGGATTGCGAATCTCGCTGGTCGTCAGCCTGAACGCGATGTCCGCGTAAGGAGACTGGCCGTCCTTGGTGTAGCGCCGTTCGATCTTCATCTCGTGCCCCGTTCAAGTCGCCCGAACCCCCGCCTTGGGTGGTCCAGGAAGTTGCTAGATGGACGAACCTTGTTCGCCCGGCGAGCCGTGACCCGGCTCCATCTGTTTTCGCAGGCAGAGGCGACGGCCGCATTTTTTGCAGCCGGACACTCCACCCAACATAACGCCCCATGTCGCTTTGCGAGCCGTTTTGCCGGCCCGTCGGAATGCGCCCCAACGGTCGATTTAGGAGCAGACGACGCCTCGCCCCGCTGCCGCTGTGGCCGTCGGAGGTGGTCGGTCTGGACCCTTCTGGGAAACGTCCGGCGGGACAAAAACACTCCCTCGCTGGACGGCCCTGAAGCTAGGCCGACTCCGTCCGACCCGTCAAGCAATAGTGCGGGTTCCTGAATCAAATACTAAATGTGGTGGATTAGGGTGGAAAACAGGGGCCGCGGCTCGCCCTGACCCGGTCAAGTATCGGTGAGTCCTCAGAGATTCCAAAGATCAAAAACGCGGCGCGGCGCCGCCGATCGCGGCTGCACCCGCTGTTCACAGGACAGGTATTTTTTCGCTCCAGGGGCTGGCCAAACCCGACTCAGAAGAGACGGCCTAAAGGTGTCTGATTACGGGTGGCGTCGGCCCCCCAACACCGGCATTCTGCGCGCTCCTCCTGCCGGGTTTTCCATGTCCGATCCTTCTCCGATTCCCGCGCGCGGCCGCATCGCGTCCGGCGGCCTGGTGTTCCTGACCGTGACCACGGTGGCCTGGGGCCTGAGCTGGCCGGTCACCAAATATCTGATCGCGCAGTGGCCGCCGCTGCCGCTGCGCGGCCTGACCGGGATTGCCGGCTCGCTGGCGCTGTTCGGCTATGCGGCGCTACGCGGCGACAGCCTGGCGGTGCCGCGCGACCAGCGGCTGCGGCTGGTGGTGTCGGCGTTCTTCAACGTCACGCTGTGGATGGCGGTGATGGGGCTGGCGCTGCTGTGGCTGCCGGCGGGCGAGACCGCGGTGATCGCCTACACCATGCC